>JAKSTU010000029.1 GCA_024402435.1 Treponemataceae bacterium | reverse complement strand
TTTGCAAAGCAATTCTGTCAGTTTTTTCTATTATATATAGAAGATTTTCATGTTTTTCTCGCAGTATCGGAAAAACCATGGTACAATCATTCCTGTTGGAACAGAGTTTCGCAAGAAATTCTCAGTTGAATCAAATGGCGCCATTTCAGTCATTTGATTCAAACCTTCCGCATAAAAGGAAAGAAAATGAGCAAACCCAGAAGAGTTTATGACGGTGTTGAAGTTCCGTGCACGGATCCGATTACATACATGATGCCTTACATCATGCCCCGCAGGTCTGACAGCCTGATTTTCTTCAATTTCAAACTGGAATTGGCAAAGATGGAGGCATTTATCAGAGGACATCAGGAGGAAATGCCTGGGCTGGCTCTTTATCATGTGGTATTTGCAATCATCGTAAGGTGCTGTGCAGAGATTCCCCAGGTAAACCGTTTTGTGAGCCGTGGCCGTGTTTATCAGCGTGACAGAGTCCGCCTTGCTATGACAATAAAAAAATCTTTGAGTGTGGATGCGCCCGAAGGAATTATTACGCCCACTTTTGAAAAGAATTCTTCTCTTAAAGAGATTTTCGAAATTACAAAGAAAGAGCTGGAAATGGCAATTGCGGAACTTGACAATCCGCAGAATGACGTGGACAAACTCTGTTCCGTCCTTAAAAAACTGCCGGGATTCCTGCTACGGTTTATTGCCAAGTGGCTCTTCCGTTTGGATGAAAGAGGCCGCCTTCCAAAATCACTGGTAAACGCATTGCCTTTCCATTCAAGTTTTTATGTGACAAATGTGGGATCAATCGGGCTTCCGGTAATTTATCATCATCTTTACGAGTTCGGAACAGTTTCAGGATTTGTTGCAATCGGTAAAAAAGAAACTGATACTTCTGCCAACCGTGACGGCGAAATTGTGCGCAAAAAAGTTCTGCCCATGAAAATGGTAATGGATGAACGCATCTGCGACGGTTACACCTTTGGGAAAGCTTACAAACTGATCATGAAATGCTTTGAGCATCCCGAAATCCTTTTGGAAGGATGGAAGCCTGAAGTTTCAGAATGAGTCCGGCTCCTTTACCGGAAGTTTTCCCGGTGCGGGGGCTTTTCCTGTAAGTACGTCAAAAAGTGCCTGCTGACTGATCCGCTCGTATCCGTAGGTAATAAGTGCCTGCTTTACGCCGCAGATCCAGGGGTCATAAGGATTGCGGAGTGCTACGACAAGAGGCGGGTTTTCCGGCGAAAGTGCACAAAGTGTCTGCAGCAGTTTTTTCTGGCCCGGGTGGATAAGCGCGTCTTCCGTAAAGATTACGAGGCGTTTTCGGGAAGACAATGCTTTTTTTGCGGCGGCCTCTGCTTCTGCCTGTTCTTCTTCTGTACAATCTGCCGAAAAAGTGTAGAGCGGCGCACCTGCAGAGGATGCAAAATCTTTTGCAACCTGAGGAATGCTACGGTCTTCGGAACCTTCTTCAACTTCTACCTGCCGCGTAAGGCGCACGGAAAAAACCGCCGCAACATTTTTTGTAAAATCTGCGGGGACTTCTGAAGGGTCCGGTATTGATTCCCTGTTCTGCAGGTTTGGACAGTCAGGTGCAATGCGTGAAGTGATTCCTGCTGCGGCAATGCGTTTCATTGCGGAAATGTGTTCCGGGGATCCCGCTGAAGAAAGAGGTTCTGCTTTTCCGCTGTTTGCCCGCTCAATGAATGCGGAAACACGGGCAAAAGATTCTTCCGTGCGGCGGGCCAAAGTTTCGTCCTTTTCAACAGCTGCTGCCGTATTGCGGAAAACCTGCATCTGCTCCTCTGAATTGTGGCAGAATGAAAGAAAGTCCATTCCGTTTGCCAGCGCTGCCAATGCTGCCTGTTCCGCTGAAAAATTCTGAGTAACGCCGCCCATTCCCAGTGCATCTGCAACAAGAATGCCCTTGTATCCCAGTTCTTTGCGGGCCAGATCCATGAGAACTTCTTTTGAAAGACTTGCCGGCTCGTCAACTGTCTGAAGGGCTGTGTAAAAGGCATGGGAAGGCATAAAAGCTTCTGCTTCAAGATCAATGTAAGGCTTGAGTTCTTCTCTGAGGAGTTCTGCTTTTGTAAGGTTTACAACAGGTCTTCCCAAATGGGGATCCACATCAACGCGGCCGAGACCGGGAAAATGTTTCAGACAGCAGGAGACATGAGTCTGATGAAGGCCTTTTATGAACTGACCTGCATATTCAATTACACGTTGGGGAGTGTCGCCGTAACTGCGCACACCTATGCCCGGATTCTGCGGAAGACTGTTTACGTCAACAACCGGTGCAAGATCCCATGTGATGCCCACGGCCCGCATTTCTTTTCCGAGAATAAGACCTGTTTCGTATGCGGCACCGGGATCGTTTGTTGCTGAAACGGCCATGGCTCCGGGCGCAACAGCAAAACCTTTTCTGAAACGGCTTACAATTCCGCCTTCCTGATCAATGCAGAAAACGGGTTTGTAACTCAAAAACCTGTTTATGGAATCAGTATAGCGGGCGACCTGCTCCGGAGATTCTATGTTGCGCACAAAAAGGATGATTGCTCCGGGTCTGATTGTTTCAAGCACAGTTTTTGTTTCATCGTCCAGACTGGCAGACGGAAGCCCGATAAAAAAAAGTCGTCCTGTTTTTTCAGAAAGTGAAAGACTCATTTTGCATCTCCGGTCAAATCAGAAAATCAGCCCTTTACAGAGCCTACAGTCATTCCTTTTACGAAATATTTCTGCAGAAAAGGATAAAGCAGGATGATCGGCAGTGTGGATGTGATGATTACTGCGGATTTGATTGAAATGCCGATTGTTGATTTGTCTGCGGCACCTGCGCTGTCTCCGACTGTTGCAGTTCCGTTTACGATGTTGCGCAGAAAAAGCATTACCGGGTATTGTTTTGAATTGAGATAAATCAGTCCGTTGAACCAGTCGTTCCAGAAAAAAACTGCAGTGTAAAGACCGATTGTCGCCAAAGAAGCGGTAGACAGAGGAATCAGGATTATTACAAGAATGCGGAAATAACCGAGTCCGTCAATAAGAGCTGCTTCTTCTATTTCTTTGGGAAAGCTCCGGAAAAAGTTGATGAGAATAATCAGGTTGAACTGATTGATTGCAAAGGGCAAGAGCATTGCCCAGCGTGTTCCCGTAAGTCCCAGGTTTGAAATCAGAAGATAGTTGGGAATAAGTCCGCCTGCAAAATACATTGAAATGATTACAAGACGGAGAACGATTTTCTGGCCTTTGAGAAAAGGTTTTGAAAGAGGATAGGCAAAGAGTACCATTACGCAGAGTGCAATGGCTGTTCCTGCAACAGTGTAGAAAACCGTGTTGCCGTATGCCCGGAAAAAATTGGGATAATTGAAAATCTGTCTGTAGGATTCAGTGTTGAAACCCACGGGCCAGAATGACACCTGATTGTTCACGATTGCCTGCGGTGAGGAAAATGACAGTGCAATAATGTACACAAAGGGCAGGAGACAGCTGACGATTACGGTCAGCATTACGATTACAACTAATACATCAAGTATGGAACGTTCTTTTTTCATTTTGGGCCCTCAATAAATACTTTCGCCGGTCAGTTTTTTGCTGAGCCGGTTTGCACTGATTACCAGGAATGCACCGATCAGCCCGCTGAAAAGCCCGATTGCCGTTGCATAGGAGTAGTTCTGGTTTGCAAGACCCGTGCGGTAAACAAGGGTGTCGATAATATCACTTACTGCTGAATTGTTGGGCGTGTACATCAGAAGGACTTTTTCAAAGCCCAGACTCAGAAGCCGGCCGATGTTCAGAATCAGCATTACCATGATTGTGGGCATGATTGACGGAATTGTGATTGAAAAGACCTGCTGCATGCGGGATGCTCCGTCAATGCGGGCAGCTTCGTAAAGTTCGGAATTGATGCCGGTAATGGCTGCAAGATAAATGATTGCCGTCCAGCCCATGTACTGCCATGAGTCTGAAAGCACGTAAATCAGACGGAAATATTTCGGGTCGTTCATGTAATAGATGCTTTCCCGTCCGAATGCGTTTTTGAAGAATGTGTTGAGGAGTCCTGTTGAAGGTGAAAGAATCTCTGCCAGTATTGCAATTACAACGACTGTTGAAACAAAACGCGGCATGTAGGAAACAGTCTGCACGAATTTCTTGAACTTTTTTGAGCGCAGTTCATTGAGAAGAATTGCAAAAATGATGGGAAGCGGAAAATTCACTGCAAGGTTTATGAGTGAGATTACCAGTGTGTTGCGGAATGCCCGCCAGAAAGCAGGATCTTTCAGAAACATCTGAAAATAGCGGAAACCGACCCAGTCAGTTCCGAAGGGACTCATTCCGGGACGGTAGCGGCGGAAGGCCAGAATGTTGCCGAACATGGGCACGTATTTGAAAAGCAGCAGAAAAAATAGCGGTATGGCCATCATTACGTAAAGCTGCCAATAGCGTTTGAAATGGAATTTGTTTGTTTCTTTTGATGGATTATGTGATGAATTATGTTTTTTTGACATGTTTGCTCCGCAGGGGAAAAGGTCTTGAATATGAAGTGACCGGACAATCTCAGCAGACTTCAGTCAGATGAAGCATAAATGATTTTGTCCGGCCCTTCTGTTTTTTTTTGAATTACAGATTGTCGTTGTACATTCTGCAGAATTTCTCGATTCCGAGAGTTTTCATTTCTGCAACGTATGTGTTCCAGTCTGCTGAAAGGCTCTTGCTGCCTGTAAGGAATGCGTTTGTCCAGCGTTCAAAGGCGTCTGCGAGAGGTGTCTGCAGAATACCGGCTTCTTCGGCGGTAAAATCGTCAAAGAGCGGTGAGGGCGGGATTGCCTGAATTACGTTGCCCATTGCTTCAACTTCTGCGTTGATGCGTGCATAGTTTTCATCGTATTTGGTCATTTCCCGTGAGTTTACCCATACCATCTGTGTTCCGGCAGCACCGCAGCCGTAGTCCAGCTGCATGTTCTTGTAGATTCCGTCCGGGGAACTGAGGATTTTGTCTGAATAAACTACAGTGTTTCCGTTCATTGTGTAAGTTGTGCCTTCAACACCCAGACACCAGATTTTTGCAGCTTCTTCGCTGAAGAACATTGTGTCCACAGCGCGTACAATCTTTTCAAAATCGGCACGTTTGGCAGTTTTTGCCGGGAACATGATTCCGCCTGCCGTACGGTTTTTCTGCTGATGGTGAGCACCGGCAGTTCCTTCCAGCGGCGGATACATCTGCAGTTTGAATCCTTCGATTGTGCTGTTTGCTTCCACACCGCCGATCTGGTCGTAATAAGCATAGGTTGCAATTGCTTTTCCGGTTGCCATTTTCTGGTTCCATTTGTCACCGTCAATCGGGTCTGCCATTTCAGGATCCAGAAGTCCTTCTGAGTACAGTTTTGCGAAGAATGTCATGTAGTCTTTGTAGTTCTTGCTGATTGCGCCTGCAAAGTATTCATTCTTGCTGTAATCCCAGCTGAGAACATTGCTTCCGCCGGCACCGTTCTTGCCGAGACTGATTCCGAAAGAAGGCATTGTCATGCGGTAAAGAACACGGGGACCTGCAAGAATTGTAAGCGGGTATGAATCCGGGTTGTCTTTTTTGTAGGCCTTGAGGATTGCATAAAGATCATCAAAGGTTTTGGGCTGTGCAAAGTTGTATTTTGCAAGGACATCTTCCCGCAGAATCAGTCCGCCGTCATAGAAAGGAGCATCATAAATGGTAGGAAGATAGTAAAGTTTTCCGTCTTTAAGTTTGAGGCTGCTGATGTCTGCTTCAAGACCGAAATCTTTTACGAGTTTGTTGAAGTTGGGAGTCCATTCCGGGTAGTCGCTGATGGCCACAAGAGCACCGTTCAGTGCCAGGGATGCGTTTTCACCTGTTGTGGACTGATAAAGGATGACATCGGGAGCATTGTTCTGTGTATTCAGAGCAAGTGAAACTTTTGTTGAATAGTCGGCAATGGGAATAGGCTCGTATGTTACATCCGCATCAGCAAGCTTTGCAGATTCCGTTACGGCAAGCCAGTCTGCTTTGAAAGGCAGTGTAGCATTGTCCGAGTAATACATGGTGAAAGAAACTTTTCCGTCTGCAGAAACAGCGGCTTCCTTTTTTCCACCTGCAAAAATCATTGCAGGAAGCAACATGACCGCAAGAGCAGCCAAGAGCAGTTCAATCGTTTTTTTCATATAACTCCTCCATAGGTTAGTTTTTTGCAGTTTTTGAAAATCCGGTTCAGAATGTTCCGTAATCACTTTTGTGTTCGCTTTGAGCACGGTCCGTAAACTGAACGGCCTTGTGTGTCTCGCTGATGTTGTTCAGATAGAATTCCGCATTGCGTGACACGATTGTGGCATAAAGCACGTCAACAACCAGCAGTTCGCTGAACCGTGACAGTGTGGCACCTGTTCTGAGCAGAGATTCGTTGCTGGGAATCACCAGATTGTGCATGCACACTTTCTGCAGCGGAGAAGGGCCTGCGCGGGTAATTGAAATTGTAGGCGCGTTTGCATTGGCTGCAAGTTTTGCGCAATGGATAACTTCCCGTGTCTCGCCTGAATATGAAAAGCAGATGAGAACGTCCTGATTTGAAATGATTGCCGCGCGGGTAATCTGAAGATGGGGATCTTCGTTGTAAGTGGATGCGATTCCCAGTCTTGAAAGTTTCTGGTGCAGATCCATTGCTACCACGCCGGATGCACCGAGTCCGCAGAGATGGACAGCTCTTGCCTTGATGATTGCATCGGCCGCGGCTTCAATTGCATCAGGATTCATGAGTTTTTCACAGTTTTCAAAGTTTTCAAGAGAGGCTTTGATTATGTTGTGCATGATTTCTGAAGTAGGCGTTTCTTTTGTGAATTCAAAAGAAGGAAGCGGTTTTTCTTCTGAAATTGCGTAATAATCACGTGCCAGCATCATCTTGAGATTGTGGAAACCGCCCAACTGCATGCGTTTGCAAAGACGGACTACCGCAGCAGTACTTGTGCCTGATTTCTGGGCCATTTCTGCAACACCGCATGTCATTGCGATTTCCGGTGAACGCAGAATGAAATCTGCGACGCAGCGTTCCGAAGGTGAACATGAATCGATGGAACTTCGGATCAAGTAAAAAATGTTTGCCATAATGTTTTTAACTCCTGTTGAAATTTTGTGGATACAGAAAAATTGAATTACTTTCTTTGTATCCCATTTTGATAATTTTTTGTGAAAAAAAACTGCTTTCTTGCAAAATTTCTTCCATAAAACAGTTTATACCATTTTTTCGAAGTGTTGTCGAACCCGTATGATAGTCAATAGGCATTAAATTTCCATTTTTTTTTGCAGGAAGGAATTCAAAATCCTTGTTCCATGTTTCCATAATCACGTCCAGCAGAATAAGAGCCGCTTTCCAGACCGGACATTCGGCAGCTTTTTGCGGGGCAATGTGCATCTGTACGCCGTGACAAACCTGACCGGCATATTTTGACGCATAGGGAACAAACTGATGCGGTCTGAAAAACACCGAATCCTTCAGTTCCGGATCATTTGCAAGACGTGTATTTGCAAGAGAGGCGAGCCTGTTTTCATCAATCCAGGGCGCCCCGACGATTTCAAAAGGTTTTGAAGTCCCGCGGCCTTCGGACACATTTGTGGCTTCAAAGATGCAGGTGCCCGCATAAGCAAAGACCATTTCCGGGGAAGACAGTGCGGGGCTGGGGAGAACCCAGGGAAGACCGGTGTCCGCAAAAGTAAAGTTCCGTTTCCAGTCTGAGAGGGGAATTACCGTAAGATCCGCATCCAGATTGAATTCGCTTGAGACATAGCGGGCAAGTTCTCCCATGGTAAGACCGTAACGCTGGACAAGACCGTATCCGCCGATAAAGCTTTCCTGCTCTTTCCGGACCATGTTTCCGCTTACCACATTGCCCCCAAGAGGATTGGGCCGGTCAAAAATTACAAAGGGAATATGATTTTCCGCACAGAATTCCAGAGCATAAATCATTGTATAAATGTAAGTGTAGAAACGGAGACCTGCGTCCTGAATGTCAAAAGCAATCAGATCAATTCCGGACACCATTTCTTTTGTAAGCCGTTCTGTTGCACCGTAAAGACTTGTCACCGGAATGCCCAGAACCGGATCAACGGTTTCGCCCATGACTTTTTCGCCTGCATCAGCAGTGCCGAACATTCCGTGTTCCGGTGAAAAAATGCGCCTGAGAGTCACACTTTCTGCAAGAATGTCGCAAGTCCTGTTGAAACGGCTGTCAACTGCGGAATAATTGGTAATAAGGGCAACGCTTCTGTTTTTGAAAACTTTGCCGAATTTGGGAAAATCTTTTTTGAATGTTTCTATTCCACAATTTGTCATGATGTAATTCTGTTTCAGAAAAAACGATTTGTCAATGAAAATTGATATTTTTTTTTAGTTGTAAGTGTTAAGAAAGTAAAAAAAAGTTTTAACGGATACTATACAAGCAAAATATCTTGTTTTATACTTCTTGATGCGGGTTGATGATTTTATTTCAAACAATTGATTCTGAATCAGCAGCAAACGACGGTGAATTAAAAACGGGGGCACAAATGGCCGGCATTCCAACCACAGAACAGCGCAATCCTGCGTCTTTTCAGATTGATACCAAGACTACTGAAGAAATACTCCGCATAATCAATAATGAAGATAAAGCCGTTCCGGCGGTGGTGGGAGCTGCAATTCCGCAGATTACAAAACTTGTTGACCGGCTTGTGGAATGCTTTGAGGAAGGCGGCAGACTTTTTTATCTTGGTGCGGGAACTTCCGGACGGCTCGGTGTTCTTGATGCTTCTGAATGTCCTCCCACATACGGTGTGCCTCCTGAAATGGTAAAAGGTTTCATTGCCGGCGGAGATGAGGCTTTGCGCCGCAGCATTGAAGGTGCAGAAGACAATCGTGAGGGTGGAATTGATCAGCTTAAGTCTGAAGGTTTCTGCTCAAAAGACATGCTTGTAGGAATTACTGCATCCGGTTCCGCTCCTTATGTAATCGGTGCCATGGAATATGCCCGCAAACTGGGTTCTCCCGTGGGTGCAATCAGCTGCAATGAATCTTCCCTGACTTTCGGTTACGCGGATTTTCCGATTTATCTGCCTGTGGGCCCGGAAATTATTGCCGGTTCAACAAGAATGAAGTCCGGCACCGCACAGAAACTCGTTCTTAATATGATTACCACTTCTGCAATGATAAGGCTCGGAAAAGTTTACAACAACTTCATGATTGACCTGATGCCCATGAATGCAAAACTTGTGGAACGTTCTCTGCGTCTTATTGCGGAAATAACCGGCTGCGGGGCTGAAAAAGCTGCCTCTGTGTTTGAAGAGTCCGGCCGTGTGATCCGTACTGCAATTATCATGGCAAGTCTTGATGTGGACAAAGATGCTGCGGAAAAACTGCTTGTTTCCGGCGGCAACAACATCAACCGTGCTCTGGAACTTTTCAGAAAATGAAAACGTTTTTCGGAATTGACGGGGGCGGAACCCATTGCCGGCTTTCTTTGATGACAGAAAAGGGAGAAGCTCTTTTTTCCGTTTCCGGCGGTCCAACGAATATTTATGGATGCAAAAAAGAGACAGTTCTTCAGAATCTGACGGATTTGTTCAACAATCTTGAAAAAGACAGTGATTATTCGGTTTTTGACTGCAGTGCCGGGTGTTTTGCATCTGCCGGTTTGGAAACTGATGAAGAAAAAGCTTTTTTTGCTGATTTTTTCTGCCGGCTGATAAAAAAGCGGGAAACTGAATCCGGTAAAAAATGCGTATTGCGGCCTGACAGTGTGTATTTTCTTAACGATGCTTATGCCGCGTTGACAGGGGCTTTGGGCAAATCTCAAGGTTTTCTGCTGATAAGCGGTACCGGTTCCATTGCATGCGGCATGCAGCGTGACGGCAGAACTGTGCGCGCCGGCGGACTCGGGCATTTTTTGAGTGACGGCGGTTCCGGTTTTGACATAGGACTGCAGGGATTGCGCGCGGCTGCTTGTTTTGCGGATAAAATGCCTTTTTGCGGCGGTCCCGGTTCTGAAAAACTTCTTCATGCTGCCTTCAGCCACTATGGAATTTCAAACGTCCGCCAGCTTTTTTCCTTTTTGTACACGGATTTTGACAAAGCAAAAGTTGCATCTTTTGCGCCTTTTGTATTTGATGCTGCAAAAGATGCTTCCCGCCCGGATCCTGTTGCAGTACAGATTCTGGAAAGAGCCGCAGAAAGTCTTGCAGAACTGTGCTTTTGTGTTTATTCCAAAATGCCCGGAATCCTTTTTCCTGAACTGGCTTTTTCCGGCAGCATTCTTGAAAAGGAACTTGATTTCAGCAGATTTGTTGCCCACAAAATTGCAGACAGACTGCCGGATCTGGCCATTGTCGGCAAAAAATACGGTTCTTCTGAAGGAGCATGCATTTACGCAATAAACCGCTTCAAATGCTGATTTTCCCCATTACAACCCGATGTCTTGCACCTGTTGCGCCCAAAGCCGTATTTTCTATGCCTCTGAGCCGCTCGTTTGCAAGAACTGCAAAAGCCACCGCTTCTTTTGAATCGCTGTTTCGGCCCACATCTTCGTTTGTCAGAACCTGAATTCCTGTCCGTAGAGAAATTTCCTGCAGCAGAACCTGATTTTTGCTGCCGCCACCACCTGCAATGATCCTGTCAATTTTGCACGGTGCGAATTCCCTGATTGCAACTGCAATGGTTTCTGCCGTAAAAGCGGTGGCTGTACGCACTGTGTCTGCGGGGCAAAGCCCCAGTTCTTCCGCTTTGGAAATCAGCTTTGCAACAAAAGCAGCTCCGTATTCTTCGCGTCCTGTAGTTTTGGGCGGGCGCAAAACAAAATACGGGTTTTTCATCAGCCAGCCCAAAAGTTCTTTGCTTGCTGACCCGGCAGCGGCAAAATTTCCGTTGTCGTCGTAGGTTTTCTCTCCATGGGTAAAATGGGCCATCAGTGCATCAATCACCATGTTGCCGGGGCCTGTGTCAAAAGCCGTTATTTCTTCAAGTTTTGCGCCCGCCGGAATCAGGGTAACGTTCCCGATGCCGCCGATGTTCTGCAGCGCAATGTTTTTCTCAGGATCACTGTAAAGAAGGTATTCAGTGTATGGAACAAGGGGCGCACCCTGTCCGCCTGCTGCCACATCCCGCACACGGAAGTCGCTTACAACCGGGCATCCCAGCCGTTCCGCAATTACGGAAGCCTCTCCTATCTGCAAAGTGCTTGAAACCCCGTATCCGCAATAAGAAACCGGATTCGGTTCGTGATAAACTGTGTGTCCGTGACTTCCGACAAAAGCGATTTTTTCTGTGGGAACACCTGCTTTTTTGCACAAAGTCTCAGAGGCATCGGCAAAAAGTTTTCCCAAAAGAAAATTCATCCGTGAAATTTCCTGAGTACTTCCGTTTGTACTGCAATTGCTACCTCCGCCAGCAATTGCAAAAAGCCGCTTTCGCACTGAATCAGGGTAGGGCACAGTAATAAAATCAATTTCTCTTACGGAAGTGTTTGTTCCGCATCCTGAAATTTCCACAAGAACTGCATCAATTCCGTCAACGGAAGTACCGCTCATCAGTCCGATTGCATAAACTTTGTTGTCTGTCATGGTTACATAATAACAGAGTTTCGTGTTTCTGAAAAACAATCATGTTGAATGCAACGGGCCCGTGTTTTTTCAGCCATGTCATGCCGCTCAAAGTGAGTATTGCGAACGCACTGTTTTGTCATGCCGCTCAAAGTGAGTATTGCGAGCGCACTGTTTTGTCATGTTGAGCGAAGCGAACGCAGCGAGCGCAGTCGAAACATTGCCAATCGCTGACGCGATAGGCTTTGAGTTTTTCTGAAGAAAAACTCAACAGACTTGTAACATTTGAAACGATTGATGCCATAAAAGATCCTTCGACTTCGCTCAGGATGACAGGTGAAACGTTGGCTCAGAATGACAAAAAATGTTGCCGTTTTGATTTTTCATGGGTATGTTTGGTTCATGAACTACGAAAACATGACGCTTAAAGTACAGGACGCACTGCAGAATGCAAGCGTTCTTGCACAACAGAATGACAACGGAGAAATCGGGCTGGAACATGTTCTGCTTTCTTTTCTGGAACAGCAGGACGGAATCGTTCCTCCTGTAGTGGAGCGCATAGGCGTAGAACCTTCAGTATTGGCTGACCGCGTCCAGGCGCTTTTGAAGACATATCCCACCGTGCACGGAAATGTGCAGATGAGCTTTTCCGGTGAACTTCAGAAAGTTCTTGCGAAAGCAGAAAAAGAAATGAGCAGATTCAAAGATGAATTTCTTTCTGCTGAACATATTCTGCTTGCCATTACAAAATCCGAAACCAGATGCGGCAAGGAACTTAATGATTTGGGAATAACTTATGACCGTGTGCTGGAAGCTCTTCGCGAAGTCCGCGGAAATCAGCGTGTTACCGGTCAGGATCCTGAAGCTTCATTAAGATCTTTGGACAAATACTGCCGGGATCTTACAGCATTGGCTCATCAGGGCAAAATTGATCCTGTAATCGGACGTGACGAAGAAATCCGCAGAGTAATGCAGGTTCTTTCACGGCGTACAAAAAACAATCCTGTTCTGATCGGTGAACCTGGTGTCGGAAAAACTGCGATTGTAGAAGGTCTTGCACGCCGGATTGTTTCCGGAGATGTGCCTGAAAGCCTCAAAGGAAAAAGGCTTTTGTCATTGGATTTGGGTGCACTTGTTGCCGGAGCCAAATTCCGCGGTGAATTTGAAGAGCGTTTGAAAGCCGTTATCAACGAAGTGCAGAAATCAGAAGGACATGTAATCCTTTTTATCGATGAACTTCATACTCTTGTTGGCGCAGGTGCTTCTGAAGGCAGCATGGACGCATCCAATCTTCTTAAACCGGCTCTTGCCCGTGGTGAATTGCGCGCAATTGGCGCCACCACATTGGATGAGTACAGAAAATACATCGAAAAAGACGCTGCTTTGGAACGCAGATTCCAGCAGGTTTATTGTGCTGAACCGAATGTTGAAGACACAATTGCCATTTTGCGCGGCCTTAAGGAAAAATACGAAGTTCATCACGGAGTGCGTATTCGGGATGATGCTCTTGTTGCAGCGGCAACTCTTTCTGACCGCTACATTACCAACCGTTTTTTGCCGGACAAAGCAATTGACCTTGTTGATGAAGCTGCAAGTTCCCTGAAAATAGAAATTGAAAGCCAGCCTACTGAACTGGATCAGGTGGAGCGTAAAATTCTTCAGCTTGACATAGAAAAACTTTCGCTTTCAAAAGAAGATGACAAAGCTTCTGTAGCACGTCTTGAAAAACTTGAGGGTGAACTTGCGGAACTTCAGGCAAAACGTGATGCAATGAAACTGAAGTGGCAGAATGAAAAAGGCCGCATTGACGAAATCCGTAAGCTTAAGGAAGAACTTGATCAGCTCCGCAATGATGAGCAGCATTTTACAAGGGAAGGAAATCTTGCCAAAGTGTCAGAAATCCGCTACGGACTGATTCCTTCTGTGGAAGCAAAACTTAAAGCTGCTGAAAAAGCCCAGTCTGAAAAAGCGGAACAGTCTTCTGAAAAAGAAGGATCAATGCTTCGGGAAGAAGTTTGTGCTGAAGATATTGCTGCAATTGTGGCCCGATGGACCGGAATTCCTGTGAGCAAAATGCTTGCGGGCGAAAAGCAGAAATATCTGCAGCTTGAAGAAGTGCTTCACAAGCGGGTAATCGGGCAGAATGCGGCAGTAAGTGCAGTTTCGGATGCAATACGCCGCAACAGGTCAGGTTTGTCAGACGAAAACCGGCCTTTGGGAAGCTTTCTGTTCATCGGGCCTACCGGTGTGGGAAAAACGGAGCTTGCAAAAACACTGGCAGATTTTCTGTTCAACGATGAAAAGGCTTTGACACGCATTGACATGAGTGAGTACATGGAAAAATTTTCGGTGTCACGGCTGATTGGCGCTCCTCCGGGATATGTTGGTTATGACGAAGGCGGCCAGCTTACAGAAGCGGTACGCCGACGCCCCTACAGCGTTGTGCTTTTTGACGAAATTGAAAAGGCTCATTCAGATGTGTTCAATGTTCTGCTGCAAGTCCTTGATGACGGCCGTCTGACTGATGGACAGGGGCGGCTTGTTGACTTCAAGAATACAATCATCATCATGACCAGCAATTTGGGCAGCAGCCTGATTCAGTCTGCCGACACTGACGAAAAGTTGGCGGCGTTGAAACCGGCACTTGATGCAGCACTTAAAGAGCATTTCCGTCCGGAGTTCCTGAACCGAATTGACGAGATAATCACTTTCAGCCGCCTGGATGCAGACCATATTTCCGCAATTGTACGCAATCAGCTGGAAAAAGTGTGTGCACGGACCCAAAAACTTGGTCTGAACCTGACAATCACTGACAGTGCAGTGGATTTTTTGGCACAGGCCGGTTTTGATCCGCAGTTCGGAGCCCGTCCCGTAAAGCGGGCGATTCAGACGTGGCTGGAAAACCCTCTTGCCAAAGCAATACTGGCAGGAAATTATCCGGAAGGCTCGCTTATTACCGCTGATCTTTCGGCAGACGGAACTGCAATAATCTTCAGCTGACGTCTGCACCCGGATTTTTTCTGAAATGTCTCCATAAAAAACGGGCAGAGTCACTTTCTGTGGCTTTACCCGTTCAATTTTTAAATCAAGAAAATATTTCTGGAAATGGCGAAAAATTACACAAATCCCGTGAAAATTGCTTTTTTCAACAAAGCACATTATACTCAGGATGTTTCAATAGCCATATTGTAATTTTTTTTGCGATTTTCATGATTCCGGAGGAAATATATGAACGTTCATAACATAATGGAAGAAACAGTCAGCGAACGCGTAAAACAGATGTACGTACAGGTTCAGAACACAAAACCCAGATGGTTCACCTGTTCCTGCGAACAGTGCCAGCTTGATACGATTACATATGTTCTCAACCGTGTGCCGCCCCGTTATGTTGTTTCCGGCCGGGGTATGACACATAATTTTTCAATGGACAACAAACAGCTTATTGCAGACATTGACCTGCTGATTTATGAAGGAATGAGGGCAGTAAGCACAGTTCAGCGTCCTTATCACGACAATGCTCCTGCAGTTCAGGAAGAAAACTATCCGGCATTCAATTTCCCCACGATTTTCAGCAGTGTTTTTGACGGTGTTTCCTTTGTTCCTCTTTATGGCGCAGATGTTACTCTGCTTTTGGACGGAAAACCTGTGGAAATGGTTGACTACACATGGCAGAATCCTGTGGCTACCAACGAAAAAAGCAAGGGCGTCTTCTCTTTCTGGCCCAAACCTGTTCAGGCAGAAAAAGCCGGAGAAAACAAAGTGTTCCATTTTACAGTCAAAGTGGAGTGTCCTGAATACGATACCGTTTCCTGCAATGTGGATATTCCTCTTGTCAGTGAAGAAAAACCCCGTACAAGCATCAATACAACTTATTCGCTGAAAGTTCAGGATCTGTTCCTGTTCCCCAATACTTACGAAGATCCCAATGACGAAGCATAACTGATTTGCTGATTTGCTTACGCCATAAAAAAAGCTGCGGACTTTTATGATGTGTTTCCACTTCATAAGTGCGCAGCTTTTTTTTTACCGGGAAGCCGGTTTTATTGCACCGGACCGAAGCCCGGCACAATCATTTTTGTGCAATTTTATCAAAGTGCGTCAAAAACAATTTTGAGCACGAAGATTGCTGCAAGAATCCATGTAACAACAGAGATATCTTTTGCTTTTTTTGCAGCCAGTTTGCAGATTACATAAGAAATGATTCCCCATGAAATACCGTTTGCAATTGAATATGAGAAAGGCATTACCATGATTGTTACAGCAGCAGGAATACCTTCTGAACCGTCTGCAAAATCAATCTGTCCTACAGACTGCATCATCAGATAACCTACGAAAATGAGTGCAGGTGCTGTTGCAGCAGAAGGAACCAGTGCAAAAAGCGGGCTGAGGAACAGGGCTACCAGGAAGAGCAAACCTGTTACAACAGAAGAAAGACCTGTGCGTGCACCGGCTGCAACACCGGATGAGCTTTCAACAAAACTTGTTACTGTAGAAGTTCCAAGACATGCACCTGCAACAGTTCCGACTGCGTCTGCAAGGAGAGCGCCTTTAACCTGAGGAATGTTGCCCTTTTTGTCAGTAAGTTTTGCCTGTTCAGCAACACCGACCAAAGTTCCGATTGTGTCGAACATGTCAACGAACAGGAATGTAAAGAAGATTCCGAAGAATTTCAGTGTAAGTACGCTTGACCATTCAAACTGGAAGAAAAGAGGTGCTGCAGGAAGTGAAACTGGAGAGAATCCTTCGGGGATTGTCGTTACGCCAAAGGGAATGCCGATGATTGTTGTTGCAACGATACCGAGCAGAATTGCTCCCGGAACTTTGAGCAGATAAAGGACAATTGTAATGATCAGACCGATGATTGCTACGAGAGCAGTTTTCTCATTGAAGTTTACGAATCCGATGATTGTTCCTGTGGCAGATGATGTGATTCCGGCATTTGTAAAACCGATCAGTGCAATGAAAAGACCGATACCTACGGCAACAGCTTTGCGGAGGTTTGCGGGAATTGATTTGATGATTGCTTCGCGGACACCGACCATTGACAGAATGATGAAGAGAATACCTTCAAGGAGGACTGCTGTCAGAGCCAGCTGCCATGAACAGCCCATTCCGAAGACTACAGTGTAGGTGAAGAATGCGTTGAGTCCCATTCCGGGTGCAAGTGCAACAGGAAGGTTTGCGCAGAAAGCCATTACCAGTGTAGCAATTGCTGATGCAATGGCTGTAGCGGTAAATACGTTGCCGAAGTTCATTCCGTTTCCTACTTCGCCCAGCATGCCGGGATTGACTGCAAGAATGTAGGACATGGCAAGGAATGTGGTGATACCACCGATGATTTCGCGGCTTACAGTTGTTCCGCGTTCCTTAAGTTTAAAAAACTTTTCCATCTTGTTTCTCCTCAGTTTTGAAACATGAAATCTGGCATCCAAAAAAAATTCCGGATGTCTGTGTTTTTTTTCTGTAACCCCTGAAAATTGCAATTTCATGTGTTACCATTGCTAACTTTATCACCAATTATGAAAATTTGTAAAGGTCGGAAAACTATGCATAAAATTGCGGGAAAAAATGAAAAAACGCAAGTTTATGCACATGGATTTTTCTTTCGGAAAATATTACGATTTTTGGATAAAAATTAAAGGTTTTTATTTGGTTTCAAGTTGACAGAAGCGGAACTCTATTCTATGTTAAGAAAGGTTTCGGAGCATGCACGCTTCAGCCGATTCTCGCAACAAGGAAGTGCTTACAATGTTCAATGATGGAGATTTGTTAGACTATTCGTCAATGACAGACTACGGTTTTGATTATGACGACGGCGACATAACAGATGACGGATTTGACGATGATTTCGAAGATGACGAAAGTTCGCTGGATGATTTTGAAGGTGATGATTATCTGGATGATGATTTTGATGACCTGGACGATGATTTCAGAGAAGACTACGACGATGCCGATTACGATGTAGATGATGGGCTGGAGTATGACGATTTTGACAACTGATTGTTGAAATCAATACAGAAAAAAAGACCGGAAAAAGCTTGTTTCAGAACAGTTTTTTCCGGTCTTTTTTTTGCCCTGACAAAACTCAGGGCAAGTGTGTGGAATTTTCAGTTTCAGCGGAGTTTTTCGCCGGCGTGCCACAGTTTTTCAAGGTCATAGAAACTGCGTGCTTCTGCGCTCATCAGGTGTACAACAATGGGACCCAGATCAATCAGGTTCCAGTCGTCGCCGTCAGGTGTCTTGCGGTTGGGCACATGGATTTCCAGTTCGTTTTCCTTTGAATAATCCTTTACATACTTGTAAAGACCCTGCCAATGGGCACTGCTGTTTACAGTTACGATTACGAAATAATCGGTCCAGCTGTTGAGTTTTGAAACGTCAAGAACTGTAACGTCTGCGCCTTTGTAATCTTCGCAAAGCTGTGCAATTTCCAATGCTTTTTCTTGTGTTGTTTTCATCTTACGTACTTCCCGTTAAAGTCTGCACCCAGCACTACAGAAAAGTCGACCGGTGAGTCGGCTTCAAGGCGGCCGGATGTGCTTACTTCGTCTGTCTTAATGATTTCACAATGGATGACGTCTGCAAGTTTTTTTGCCTCAGAAGCATTTCCGATGTGATCTATAATATATGTGTTCTGCAAATCGTCTGTTGCCGCGTTAATGCTCTGCAGAACATCATAACCGGCTTTTTTGAGCAGATTGCCGGTATTATATGCAAGTTTCGGAGTGGTTGTTCCGTTCTGGACTTCGATTACATAAACACGGTTTGACATCTGACCGTCCCGCGTGAGAAGCGAAGTTGTGGAGCGTTTTACGGCTTCCTGAAGGTAATCTCCGTCTTCATAAGGGAATACCAGAGTTTTGCCGTCAACAATGCGCGAAGTTCCCAGTACCGACTGTGGAACAAGACCGTCAGTACGGATGTTTACAAGTTCTGAAAGCAGTTTTTTCAGACTTGAGCCTTCCAGATTTGATTTGAAAAGCGGTGCATAATGCTCGTAAGTTTTTGCGTCAAAAAAATCATTTTTGTTCCGGTTCAATGCTTCCAGGAAAGCAATCATTGAATTTTCTTTGCGGTCCTGAACATCTTCCGTTGAATCAGAAGGAAGTTTGTATTTCAGGTAAGTGCGGATTTTGTTTCCGTCCAGATTGACCGCACCGGATGGCAGAAGATAATGGTTGCCCGTGTTTTCGTCAATGTAATCAACTGCAGAAGGAATGAACACGTTCTGCCCGCCGAGCATGTCCGTCAGTTTTGAGAAATTGTCCAAAGAAATTTCCAGTGTAAAAGGAATTTCCGTGTCCGTAAGTTTTTCGATTTCCGCCAGATATGTTTCGATTCCTTTTTCCCGGTAAATAGCATCAATACGGTCAACACGTCCGATGGAACTGTAAATTGCGCCCGTGTAACCCTGAATGTCAAAAATTGCTGCGTTTTTGTATGTGGGATAATAAATCAGTACGGCAGTCCAGACCACCTGACTGTCATCTTCAAGAACAACAAGGGTTTTGATCAGCTGGTCATTTTCAAGCATTTCGCCGATTGAATCAGTCTGCAGTACAAAAAACATTACAACAGCCGTGACCATCAGAACCATCAGGATAATAATGAGGAATAAATAACTTTTGGAAACGCTTCTTTTGGGAGCATTCATGGTATCTGCCATTTTTAGCCGTCCGGTTTAATCTTTCTCTTTTATAAGTGAATAAAGAAGCTCTTCTGTCTGGGGAAGCACTTCGTAACCCATTTCGTTCAGATAGCGCAAATTGTCTTCAAGTACGGAAATCATAAGCTGATCCAGCGAATCTTCTTCATGAATGATCCAGTAGTTTTCCGGAATATGGGATCTTCCGGGTTCCACTTTGTCCGCAACGAAAAGAATCTTTGAAAACTGGCTCATTCCCGGCATTCCCGAAACATGAACGCGGACCGCTTCAAGAAGATCTTTGTCCGTAACTCCGTAATCGTTTGCCAGCATGATTGCCGCAGCACGCCCGTGAAGAAGTGAAGGTTTGTCCAGTTCTATGTCCGTAATCGGTCTGCCGTCTTCTTTTGCAAGCTGAATCAGCTTTTTTGCATCAAGCTGTTTGCACATGTCGTGAACAATTCCTGCAAAATAACCGCGGTTAACGTCAAAATCGATTTTTTCGCACATCATTGCAGCAGTTTCTGCAACACGCACAGAATGTTCATAGCGGGAAGGCTTGACCATTTTGTGGACGATTTTTTTCATTTTTTCGATGTTGTCCGTGTAATTCATTTTGCCGCCTGAAAAGAATACAGATTTCTTTCTATAATATACTCATAAACGGAAGGTGCTACAAGGGATTTGAAAGTCTCCCGGTTCTGCAGGTTTTCACGCACCTGAGTTGATGATTCTGAAAAAAGCCGGTTTTCTACGCTTATGTGAGGATAAACAAAGTTGCTGTGAATCTGTTCCCGGTTTTCCACCGGCCTTTGTACAAGAATCAGGTCTGATTCACGGGCAAGGGCATCTGCATTCTTCCAATGGGGAAATCCTTCCACAAGATCGCTTCCCAGAATAAAACCGAGTTTTTCATTGGGGTCAAGAATCCCGTTTGTCCTGTATTTTTCAGTAAGAAAACGGATTGTGTCGATTGTGTAACTGATTCCGCCCCTCAGGATTTCGCAGGTTTCAATTTTGGCCCATTCTCCGGCTTTTTTGTTCTTATTTGCCAGCTCCAGCATTCTGATCCGGTCATCGTTCGTTGCGCCGCCCGGCAGTTCTTTGAAAGGGGAATGAAAAGCCGGTACGAAAACTACCGTCCGGTAACCGGCTTCTTCATGAACGCTGCGGGCGGCAGCAATATGCCCGTTATGCACCGGGTTGAAACTGCCGCCGAAAACTGCAATTTTCACAGGTCTTCCAGTCCGCTTCCGTTCTGGTTCTGGCTTCCGGGATACTGAGTGTCATCATCGGAACACCAGGCTCTGTTCTGCATGAATGTGCTCTGCGTTGGCTTTGCTTCTTCTGCAGGCTTGGTCATTGCATCCACCAGATCGATGATTGCGGTTTTTACACGGGGCAATCCTTCGTGAGTTTCCAGTGACATGGGAATGATTTTCTCATGGGGATATTTCTGGGCAATTTCTGCTGCTGTTTCCGGTGCGCCTTCAATGTCCAGCTTGTTGCAAAGAACAACATAAGGTTTTGCTGCAAGTTCTTCCGAATAGTTTGCAAGCTCTGCCTTCAGTGTGTCAAAAGCCGTAAGAGCATTTGGATCCGATGCATCAATTATGAACACAAGCCCGGCCGTGCGGGAAATATGCTTCAGAAAACGGGTTCCAAGACCAGCACCTTCTGCAGCGCCTTCAATGATTCCGGGAATGTCCGCAATGATAATGTCCCGGTCGTCTGCAACCCTGAGCACACCCAGATTCGGAATCTTCGTTGTAAAAGGGTAGGGCGCAATCTTCGGGCGCGCATTGGTAAAGTAATCAAGCAAAGAAGATTTTCCTGCATTGGGAAAACCTACAAGACCTACGTCTGCCATGATTGAAAGTTCCACACGCAGAATGCGTGATTCGCCTTCTTTTCCTTCGTTTGCATGACGCGGAGCCTGATTTGTGGAACTTTTGAAGTGCACATTGCCCCATCCGCCTTTGCCCCCTGTCAGGAGTGTAATCTGCTCATCTTCACTTTCTGTTGTGAATTCAAAGAGAATCTCGTCTGTTTCGGCATCGCGGACAATTGTGCCCGGTGGCAGCGGAATGATAACATCTTCGCCGTCTTTTCCGTAACGGTTTGCACCGGAGCCGTCTCCGCCGTTTCTTGCTTTGTATTTTGTCTTGTGCCGCAAGTGTGACAGTGTACGAAGATTTTTCTTTACGCAGAAAATTACGTCTCCGCCTTTGCCGCCGTCGCCACCGGACGGGCCTCCGTTGGGAATATATTTTTCACGTCTGAAGGCAATGCAGCCGTTTCCGCCTTTGCCCGACTGAACCTGAATTTTTGCTTCATCTGCAAATTGAATCATTTTTTTCTCCAATAATCAGCTAAAAAAAATACCCTAACATCCGGGACAAGGGTGTTAGGGTACTTACTAGAAAAGAAAATGCTTTTCGTCAGGCCGGAATTGGGGCAACTTATGCCTCAACGGGCTCGATAGAAGCAAACTTTCTGCCCATGCGCTCGTGGAAAATAACTTTTCCAGTTGCTGTTGCAAAAAGTGTATCGTCTTTTCCTTTGGAAACATTGTTTCCGGGATGGATTTTTGTACCACGCTGGCGAATGATGATTGATCCAGCAGTAATAAGTTCTCCACCGTAAGCTTTTACACCCAAGTATTTAGGATTTGAATCGCGACCGTTTTTTGCACCGCTACCGCCTCTTTTACGTGCCATTTCGTATGCCTCCGCAACAAATTATTCAGTTTTTACCCGCAATACAACGTGTGCCGGATATTCTGCAGCAATCTGACCGATGCCAGCCTGTATAAAATCAGCACAGTCGGTTAAAAAAGCATCAAGTGCTTTTTCGTTATCCAAAACCCTGAAAGCGAGTGTTCCGGGTTCCGGAGCGTCAGTCTGAACACTGACTCCGGTTTTGTTTTGCAGCAAGAAAACTACTGTGCGTAATACAGAGGAAACACCTGCACACACAACATCGCTGCCACTGCGGGCAAAACCGGCGTGACCCCATGTTTTACAGGAACTGAGTGCTCCGTCTTTGCGGCGGACAAGCTCTGTCTGAATCATGGGGCTGGTTGTCAGCCAATAGTAATATCGGTTACCCGAATGTTTGTATACTGCTGGCGATGACCGATAGTGCGGTGATAGTCTTTCTTGCTTTTGTGCTTGAAAACAATCACTTTGTCATCTTTGAATGTGTCTTCTACAACGGCTGTAACTTTGGCACCTGCTACGTAAGGAGCACCAACGGTTACTTTTCCGTCGTCGTTCAGCATGAGAACGGTTTCGATATCAACTGTTTTTCCCTTTTCTTCATCAAGTTTGTCAACCTGAATGAGGGCATCTTTTTCAGCTTTGTACTGTTTACCCTTATAATCAATAAGTGCGTACATTTTACACCTCTAAAAAAATATTACTGCATCTGCAGCTGGTACGGTCTCGGGAAAAACGGGGATTCTCCGAAACTCATATATACGTTCTGACATTTTAGA
The DNA here is from genome assembly GCA_024402435.1 of Treponemataceae bacterium. GTDB lineage: Bacteria > Spirochaetota > Spirochaetia > Treponematales > Treponemataceae > Treponema_I. The sequence continues at coordinate 8,212 of JAKSTU010000029.1, read as the reverse complement.
AAATTCGGTCTCCTTAGTCAAGGGAAGGGGATTTTTTGTCGAGATTGAAAAAAAGGGCAAATTTGGTATGATAGAGCAGATGAAATCAAATCAGGATTCAACAGAACAGATTAAAGCCGCAATGCAGAAGCAGGGACTGATAAAAGTGCCTGACATTCCCGCCGCTTCCGAAAAAGACAGCAAGTACCGGCGTGTAGCAAAATTCCTCTTGCTGATCGGTGTGGAAGAAGCGGCAAAAGTTATTCCTCATCTTGAACCGGAACAGATTGAACGGATTGTGCCCGAAATTGCTTCCATCCGCAGTGTTGACCCGGAAGAAGCTACAGTGATTCTTGCTGAATTCAAGGGGCTTCTTGAAAAACAGAAGAATTCGGGCGGTGTTGATGTTGCACGGTCGATTCTGACACGGGTTTACGGTGAGAAAAAAGCCGAAGAAATGCTTGCCAAAGCCGTGCCTTTTTCTGACGGCGTACCCTTTGAATACCTTGCAGACCTGGACAAAGACAAGATTTATCTTCTCCTCAAGGATGAAAGTGAATATATCCGCGCTTTGGTGCTTTCTTTTCTTAAGCCTCAGCTTGCTGCCGATGTAATCAAGTGCATGACGCCTGAAGAAAAAAGTCAGACAGTGCTCCGTCTTGCGAAACTTAAATCCGTGGATCAGGATGTGATACGCCGGGTTGATCAGTCCATGCGTGAAAAAATGGAACAGATCAATACGGAAAAGGCTGAGTCTGTTGACGGACGCAATGCTCTTGCACAAATTCTCAAAAAAATGTCTCCGGAAGCGGAAGATTCCATTCTGTCAAACCTTGCAGACAATGATCCTGAGCTTGCCGTAAATCTTCGCGAGCGGCTCTTTACTATAGAAGATTTCATCAATTCAGAGGGCGTGTTCATACAGAATTATCTTCGCGGCATGTCAGACCGGGATGTTGCGCTGCTTCTTGCAGGAAAGTCATCTGCTTTCAAGGCAAAGATTTACGGCAACATTTCTCAGGGACGTGGCGACAGAATCCTTGAAGAAACGGAACTGCTGCAGCCTGTAAAACGTGCCGAGGCGGAAGAAGTGACCGCAAAGTTTTTTGCCGCAATGCGCCGTGCCTGGGAATCCGGTGAAATTTTTGTAAAAGGCCGTGACGAAGACGAATATGTGATGTGATTCTCAAATCTGCATCGTAACAACAAGCGCGTTCTGTCCGCAGGGAAAAAGGCTTTCCAGATGTGCTTTGAATCCGAACTGCTTCGGAAAAGCATTGCGGAGAATTGCCGCGCCGGGTGCACGCACATAACCCGCTTTTGAAAGACCTGCTTTTCCGGTCATTGTTGCATAGGGATCTTCTGCTGTTACTGCGATTGCGTTGCAGTCTGCCGGATTGTAAGGTTCTGCCTGCACCAAGACAGCCATGTGCTCAAAGAAACTGTCTTCAGCCTGACGGAGGGATTCAGTTCCCTTTGCAAAATCTTTTCCCTGCTCAAAAAATCCCGAATCATCAAAAAAATCATTGGTGTTTTTCAGCCAGCTGTAATGGTTTGTTCCTGCCACAACCATTTCAATGGGATGTTCTTTCCGTTTGTCATCTGCAAAAAATCTGATGAACATTTCTTCCGCTGTTTCTTTTGAGGGATTCGGTTTCAGCTGTTTTTTCGCGGCATCAAAGAGGAAAATTCCCGTGTCCTGTGCTGATGCGGAAAAATCATTGTTTTTGTAAGCCGAAAGAAAAGCCGTGTGCTGAAAAGACCCGTAAACCCAGGAAAAAAGCGCATAAGGGGCAATCGGTTCAAAAATACGGCGGCAAATGCTGAGAAATTTTGCAAAAACCGCTTTGCGACGGTCAAAAAGGGACGCGGCCAGCATTCCGTTCCGGTTTTCAACTGCAAGAAGAATCGGACCGATATGCGTAAGAAATGCGAATGTGTCCGGGCTGTCAATTTCGGCATCCGGTGAAATCAGTGCAGTAACCTGACTTCGGAAAGGTTTTCTGATCCATTTGTAGGCATCGGAAGAATAATATGTGCTGCTTGAAAGGGATTGCCAGCCTTCTGTTGCAATTCCGCTGACTTTTCCCAGATAATCCGTCCGGCCTGTTTTTGAAACTGAAAAACCCCAGCATATTTCAGCGTTTTCAGTTATGGTTTTGAGAATAACGTTGCTTGTGCTTTTCATCCTGACAATCTCCTGTGCGGCTTTTGCTGCTTACCCGCTTGTAAAAGAGAATAAATCATCTTGAGTGACACGGAATGTCCCTGAAAAAAAACTTTTTTTTTGATTTTACAAGTAGTAGTTTGTATGGTATAATTAGAAGTGTCGGAGAAAAAATGAGAAGGGCAGAGATTTTGATAGGAACCAGCGGATTCGATTATCCTGAATGGCGTGGCGTTTTTTATCCGCTGGAGCTCAAAAGAAGTGAATTTCTTGAATATTACGCTACAAAATTCAATGCGCTTGAAGTGAACAGCAGTTTTTACAGTATGCCTGATTCTTCTCATCTGGTACGGTTTGCCGAACGTTCTGAAAAAAGGATTAAATTTGCAGTAAAGGCAAACAGAACTTTGACTCACGAAATCGGAAAAGACTGGAAAAACCGGGCGGAAGAAATGCTGATAAATTTGCGGCCTCTTGCAAACATGGGGCTTTTGAGCGCGGTACTGTTCCAGTTGCCGCAAAGTTTTCATTACACGCCGGAAAACCGGTTTTATCTTGCAGATCTGATTTCCGAGTTCAGGGGCTTTGAACCGGTTGTGGAGTTCCGTCACAGGGAATGGCTTCGTGCAAGTGTTTATGAAGGCCTTTCGGAAAGGGGCGCAAGCATTGTTTTCTGTGACATGCCGCCTCTGCGTTTTTTGCCTGACGGTAAAATCTGCCGGACACCTTTTGTGGGGCCGAACGCCTATATCCGCATGCACGGGCGGAACTCCGGCTGCTGGTACGACCATTCTGCGGAAAACAACGGCAGCCAGCGTTATGACTATGAATATTCGCAGGATGAACTTGAAAGTTTTGTGCCGGTAATAGGGTCTGCTCTTAAGGAAGGCAGAAAGGTCCAGACATTTTTCAACAATCATCCCAAGGGAAGCGGTGCGCGCAATGCACTTTCTTTGGCTGACATCATCAGAAAGTCCCGGCGTCCGTCGCCATCCGAAGGTTGAGGTGTGAAATATGATTTTTTGTCCTAATCAATTTTTTTTCAATCTGATATAGTTTGCCTATGAAAAAATTCTTTTTTTTGTTCATGATCAGCATTGCTTTTCTTTTTCCTGCTTTTTCCCAAAACAGGATACTGTTGACGGATGAACAGTCTGCAAAACTTCTGAACGCACCGAAACTTCTGGACAGCAATAACAAGAAGATAGAGATTCAGGAAATTTACAGATGCAGCAATGTTTATGTTCCTGAAAATCTGCGCGGCACGTATTTCTTTTTTTCAAGCATGCAGAAAATGACAGACGGAACATCAGGCGAAGCATTTTACAGTTCCGCAGTTTATGCAGAAAACGATGCAGACGGCACAACGGTGGATTTTCTCAAACTTGACAAAGACATTGCTCTGCTGCCGGCCAGAAACTTGAACACAGCCAAAGAAAGTGATTTTCTTAAGTTTGACAGTTACGGCAATGCTTTTTGTCCGGCCATAAACACAAATACACAATGCCACGGTGTTGCAGTTTTTTATCCCGGTTCCGGTATTACAAAGTTTTTCCCTTTGCCTGTGTTTGAACTGGCGGTTCAGGATTTTGAGATTTCAGATGACGGAAGGTGGCTTTTGATCAACGGCGGAATGTCGGACCATATAAAAGAAGCAAAGCCTGAAAAATCAAATCTTTACCTTTATGACACATTTTCCGTTTCAGAGCCGGAAACTTTGTTCCCCTTCAAAAAAGATTATATTTCTCAAATACGGTTCAACAGTGCGGACAATTGTTTCTATTTTCTGTGCTTCTACAAAGATGATGCAAAGGATACCGGAATCTGTGTGCTTTCCCAGAAAAACGGCAAATATTCTCCTGAAAACCTGATGATTTTTCCGGCAGAAGAACAGGGATTAAGTTTTTTCGATTTTCAGAATGCTGTTCTTGTAAAAGACTATACAAATCAGAAACTTTATGCCAGTGACTGTCTTTCGGGAAAGGAATCATCCGTATACGAAATAGTCCGTGACAAAGACCGCATTTCTTTTGCAATTCCGAACAATCTTGGCAGAGTTCTGGTGAAAAAACAGACTCAGAAACCTGATGAACACCTGATAGGTCAGAATGTTCTGGGAATTTACATCCGAAGCGGCAGCACAATCTATACACTCAGGAACGGACATCTCACTTCATATAAAAATGAAGCAGAATATGAAAAAATTCTTGAGCAGGCCATGAGGGAAAACGTAAAAATCAAAGAAAGACCGGAAACCATGCCGGGAAAAATGATTTTTGGTCTGGTAATACTGATTTTTGTCCTTCTTGTTGCAGTCGTTGTGTTTGTCATTCTGATAAGGACCATCAGAAACAACAAAAAAGGTTTGGATCAGAAGCAGATTCTCAGGATTCAGGAAGAAGAAAAAGCCAGAATCAGCAGAGACATTCACGATACTGTTGTTCAGGATCTGAGGGCGATCCGTGTGGAGGCAGAAAGTCTTCAAACTTCGGATTCCGTAACCCGCGGCCGGCTTGTTGATGATATTACCAACTGCATCGTAAAGATGCGCAATATCTGTTACAGCCTTACACCTGCCGAACTTGCAACTGCCGGTGAAGCCGACGGCAGCAAAGTGGAGCTTATATACATAATTGATACGCTATGCCGCCAGTTTTATACCAAGACAAAAATTCCCTGTTCAATACAGACACAGGAAAATTTTGTTCCGCCGGTTTTTGAAAAGGATGTTTGTGCCAATGTTGTAAGGGTTTTTCAGGAAATCTTAAGCAACGTAGAAAAACATTCTTATGCAACAAAAGTGACTGTGCTTGTAAGAACCATGACGGAAAATGACAAGAAATATTGTGTGATTTTTGTAATTGACGACGGCGTGGGCTGCAATCTGAATGAACTGAAAACGAAGAAAAAACAGAATCATTTCGGAATGCAGAACATGAAAGACAGAATGAAGCATATCGGTTCCTCAATCGAGTTTTTTTCCATGCCGGATGAGGGAATGAAAGTCAAACTTACGATTGAAATACAGTGATTCAGCTGATTTTCCAGCGGAAATGAAAGAGGCGGATGGAACAACATGGAAATAAAGAAAAACACGCTTTTTATTGTTGATGATCACAAAATGCTGCAGAACGGCATCAAAGGATGGCTTGAAGCAAATTCTGAGTTTGTCGGAACCGGATTGTTCACCTGCTCTGCAGATTGTCTTTCCGCTCTTGAAAATTGTGATGCTCTTCCTGAAATAATAATCATTGATGTTCAGCTGGTAGGTGAAACCGGATTTGTGCTTCTGCAGAAACTCAGCGAACAATATCCCCAGATAAAGTGCATCATGTATTCCATGTATGACACTGCGGGTTATGTTCTGCAGGCACAGAACATGGGTGCAAAAGGATATATTTCAAAAATTGCCAGCGAAGAAGAACTTCTTGAATGCATAAGGACAGTGCAGAAAGGCAAGACTTATCTTGAGCCGCGTCTGGAATTTGAAAAAATACAGAAAAAACTGGAATCAATTACTGACGTACTTACAAAACAGGAGCTGATAGTTTTTGAAAAAATGCTTCAGGGTAAGACAAACGATGAGATAACTGAAGAATTGTTTGTATCTCTCCATACTGTAAGAAATTATGTTACATATATCTATAATCTTGCAGAAGTTCACAACCGCAAGGAATTTCTGGAAAAATTCCAGCAGAAACAATAGTGCAAAAGGAGCCTGAATTTCGAGTTTCATATTACTTACACTGCTCAAAAAAACAGTTGCACTGTCGCCGAAATCCAGAAAATAAATCGCGGTGCAGCAAGTTGCAAGCGATTAGTTTTCAGAGTGGCTCGGTTGGCACTGGATTCCGGCTGCGTTCCGGCATTCAGACTGATTGACTTGAAGTTGGGTTAAAATGAAAAAAATGTGACAAAAAGTCACAATCTGTGTATTTGTGTATCAGATAAAATCCTTGCATAGGTTCCTGAAAAGCATGTTTCAGGATGCCTGCAATTTACTTGTAGCGAGGATTTTATGAAAAAAATCAAAATTTTGGCTGCCGCTGCTCTGTCACTGGCAATTATTGTGTCTCTTACTTCTTGTCCGGAAGCACCGAAGGAAAAACATGTTGCAAAAGTTGTGGACCTGAGAAATAAAAAAGGCGGACAGGTTGCATTCCGTTCTACAAGCCCGGATTCGGGTAAGAAATTCAACGCTGGACTGCTTGATTCAGTACCGAGATTTATTGGAGAAAACGGAGTTGAGGAAAATGTGCCTTCATATCTGATTCGTGGAAAAGGCGCAGATGCAGAGAAACTGAACGCAGTAGATCCGGAGTTCCCTGCTGAAGAGATTAAAAAGGCAATCAAGATTGATAATCATGATGACGGTGTAAAATTTACTTTCACCCGTCTTGAAGGATACGAAACAGCTCCTTTTACATGGATCAATATTCAGTATTTGGACGGAGTTGGTCATAAATCAACAGGTGTAAGCTTGAGTGGTGATAAACTTGCAGGCGACACTGTTGAACTGGTTTATCCTCTGGTAGACCCTAACAGCGATGTTCCTACAAGATTCTGGGTTCAGGTAAGTACAGACGGTGATGGTGTACCTGCAGCAAATGCTTATTATGCATCATTCTTTTATAAGGTAGACCCTGTAAACGGTTACGGTTGTGTTGACACTGTTCAGCCGGACTATCAGATTACAGACTATCTTGGTCTTTCTGAAGACGGTGTAATGACTCTTAAACTTACTATTCCGCCTGTAGCAAAAGTAAACGTTGCAAATGCAAGTACTTTGACACACAGCGTAGGACTTCATATGCAGTCTGGTTCCGCTCCTGCTTATTCAGAAAATGCAGGACAGCCTTCTGACATCTGGGAGTTGACTTTTGAGGGACCTGCTACAGAAAAAGAAATTGAAGCTGCCGAAAATGACGAGACTGTAGCTTACACTGTAGACTTCAAAGCAGAATTTGAAAAACTGGATGCTGATAAAAAAGCAGCTGTACGTGCCGGATTGAAAGACAAACCCTTCATCTGGGCTTCTCTGATTTATCATTATGAAGTAAATGTTCCCGGACTGGAAGGTTATGTATTTGATACACCTTGGGTAATCTCCAATGTAGTTCCCAATCCTTTTTCTGCTGAATAATCCCTGTTAAGGGCAAATCCAACGGTTTAAGCACCGTCCGGGAGGAACAGTATCCTTTCGGACGGTGTTTTTTTTTGCGGTGATCGGCGAAACTTCTGCAACGGCTGTTACCGCTTTGTGCGGAAAAATGCAGGCTTCTGTGATACACTTGATGCGTTATGGACAAACTGACTCCCGAACAGCGGCACAAGAACATGTCCCGCATACGAAGCACGGAAACTTCTCCCGAAAGGCAGATACGTTCCGCTTTGTTCCGCATGGGGTTCCGCTTCCGCAAAAACGACAGGCGGCTTGCAGGCACACCGGACATGGTGCTGCCGCGTTATCATGCGGTGATTTTTGTTAACGGCTGTTTTTGGCACGGACACCGCAGATGCAGAAAATATGTGGTTCCCAAAACGAATACCCAGTTTTGGGTGGACAAAATAGCGCGGAACCGTGAACGGGATGAAAAACAGATTCAGCAGCTGATTTCTGAGGGATGGCGGGTCGGCATTGTCTGGGAATGTTCGATTTCCGGAAAGCGGCGGGACATAAAACTGCTTAATGTTTCTGAAAGCATTTGTCTTTGGCTTGAAGACGAGCCTGCAGAAATGCGCCGCGAGTTCTGAAAACGTCCTGCTTTGTCATGTCGGCGGAATGAACAAAGAGAATGCCCCCACATGTCATGTTGAGCGCAGTCGAAACATTGCCCAAACTCACATTATGCTTTGAACAGATCCTTCGACTTCGCTCAGGATGACAAAGCGCTCAGGATGACAAAGCTCCCACATGTCATGTTGAGCGCAGTCGAAACATTGCCAATCGCTGACGCGATTGGCTTTGAGTTTTTCTAAAGAAAAACTCAACGGACTGATACGATTTGAGACGATTGTGACGCAAAAGATCCTTCGACAAAAAACTTGTTTTTACCGCTCCGGGTG
>JAKSTU010000028.1 GCA_024402435.1 Treponemataceae bacterium | reverse complement strand
TTGTCGTAAGCGTAAACGCAGCAGAACAATGCAAAGCCGAAGTAAAAGTTGAATCCCCTGTTTTCACCGGAAATTCCCTGTCCAAAAAAGCGGCACTTTCTGCCGGCAAAAACAGTATTGTCTTTGAATCAGTTTCCGTTGACAAAAAAAACGCAGTTTTGTGGGACGAATACAAGCCATCCCTTTTTGACGTAACAGCCCGCCTTTTTTGCAGCGGAAAAAAATCACCTGCAGACTCAGCAACTGTCAGAACAGGTCTCCGGAGTTTTTACGCAAAAGACGGCCTTTTAATGCTGAACAGTCATCCGTTTTTTGTGCGCGGAGAAGCAAACTGTGCCGCATTTCCCCAGACAGGCCATCTTCCCTGCGACAAGGAATCATGGAAGAAAATTCTTGGCACATACCGCGCCTACGGTTTCAACATGATCCGTTTTCACAGTCACTGCCCGCCGGAAGCAGCTTTTGCCGCCGCAGACGAAGCAGGAATGCTTCTGCAGCCTGAACTTTCAAACTGGGATCCGAAAACTGCATTTTCCGCCCCTGAAGCAAAAAAATATTATGCTCAGGAAATTCAAGAGATTCAGGAAGCTTATGCAAATCATCCTTCTTTTGTAATGCTCAGCTTCGGCAATGAGCTTCAGTATGCAGACAAAGATTCTGATTTTGTCCGCAAGCTTGTAGAAACTGCAAAAGAAACTGATTCTTCAAGGCTTTACTCTGCTGGTTCCAACAACTTTTACGGTGCAAAAGGCTGGGACGGTTTCAGCCAGTTCTACACATGCGCCAAATTTGACACGCACCTTCTTCGGGGAACTTCCGCGGGTATGCATGGTCACATCAACAACAGTGAGGAATTCGGCCAAAACTATAATTCGGCAATGACAGAGTTCCGGAAAGTCTGCCCGGTTCCGGTTTTTACCTTTGAAACCGGCCAGTATGAAGTGCTCCCGGATTTTGACCAGCTTGAAAAATACATAGGAATTACCCGGGCAAACAACCTGAATGAAGTGAAAAAACAGGTTGAAGAACGCGGATTCATGGCACAATGGAAAGACAGGGTTGCAGCGTCAGGAGAACTTTCTCTTCTTTCTTATCGCGAGGAATTTGAAGCCGCACTCAGAACAAAAGGACTTTCGGGCGTTTCATTCCTGAGTCTGCAGGATTTTCCCGGTCAGGGAACGGCCCTTGTTGGAATGCTTGATGCCCACCTTGATCCCAAACCCTTTGATTTTGCCCGCCCGGAACGCTTTGCCAGTTTTTTCAGACAGGAACTTCCTCTTGCAGTGTTCAAAAATCACATAAACCTTTGCGGTTCGGCTTTTGACACAGAAATCCACATGGCAAACTACGGTCCTGAAAACTTAAAAGGCATTCTTTCAGTTTCTCTGGGCGGCCGAACACAATACATTGCAGAACATGCTGCAGCTGCCGGACAAACTTCTTTTATTGCAAAAATTCCTTTGGTTCAGGAAAAAGCGGGAGAATCAGAACTGAAAATCAGTTTTTCGGACACAAACAGCGGAAAATCCTTTGAGAACACTTACAAAATCTGGTTTTTCAAGCCGGAAAAAGATTTTTCAAGAAGTTCATACAGCAAGACAGCATTTGCAGACAGCCTTGCACAGGCCATTGAACTTGCAAAGCAGGGACAGACCGTATTCTACGAGCCTTCTCCCGAGAACATTCTTAAGGGAATGGGAACCCATTTTACAACAGATTTCTGGTCAGTGGGGACTTTTCCCCATCAGGAAGGCTACATGGGTCTTCTCTGCAATCCGAAGAATCCTCTTCTGCAAAAATTTCCTACCGCAAGTCACTCTGACTGGCAATGGCACAATCTGACAAAAACCAGAGCAATGGAGATTCCCTTCGGAACAGAAGCAGAAATTGCAGCCCTTGACTGTTATGCGAGACTAAGAAACTGTGCTCTGCTTTTTTCATGCAGAATCAGCAGAGGAAATCTTATAATCAGCACAATGCAGCTTCAGAAAAAGCAGGCTGATCATCCTGAATGCAGAATTCTTCTTGAATCAATTCTTGATTGTCTGGAATCCGGAAAATTCCGCTGTTCACAGACAGTTTCAGAAGAATATTTGTGCAAAACTTTAAGATAAAGTCAGTAGATTTCCTGATTTTATCAATGAAACTTACATGCTAACATTGCAGTAGGAAGGGAATTATGAACAGTTCTATTGAGAAAAAGCCTCTTGTATCACACATTTACACAGCAGATCCCTCTGCCCGTGTGTTCAATGGCGTATTATACATTTATCCGTCACACGACAAAGACTTGGATGTAGAATCCAATGACAACGGTGACCAGTATCAGATGGAAGACTATCATGTCTTCAAAATGGAAAGTTTGGACAAACTGCCCACTGACAGCGGCATGGTTCTTCATGAAAAAGAAGTCCCGTGGGTAAGCACACAGATGTGGGCTCCTGACTGTGTTGAAAAGAACGGCAAATACTATCTTTTCTTCCCGGCACGTGACAAAGACCATAACTTCCGCCTTGGCGTCGCAATCAGTGACACACCTGACGGAAAATTCGTTCCTCAGCCGGAACCTATCAAAGGCAGTTACAGTATCGATCCCTGTGTTCTTCAGGATGATGACGGTGCTGATTATGTTGCTTTCGGCGGTTTGTGGGGCGGTCAGCTGGAAAAATACCGCAATCATGTTTTCAGTGCAGAAAACGGAGAGCCCGCAGACAACGAACCTGCTGTATGTCCAAAAATTGCTCGCCTTACACCGGACATGCTGGAGTTTGCAGAACAGCCCCGCGACATTGTAATCGTTGACAAAGACGGAACACCTATCAAAGCAGGTGACCATGAACGCCGTTATTTCGAAGATCCCTGGATGTTCAAAAAAGACGGTAAATATTACTTCACTTATTCAACCGGTGACACACACCTTTTGAACTGGTCAGTTTCAGACAATGTTTACGGACCTTACACATACGGCGGAGTTATTCTTACACCGGTTCTCGGTTGGACAACACACCACTCCATCGTTCAGTTCAACGGAACATGGTACCTTTTCTACCACGACTGCGAACTGTCAGGCGGAATCAACCAGAAACGCAATATCAAGTTCATGACATTGCCTTTTGACGAAAACGGAAATATCATTACACAGAATCCGTAATTCTGCGAAAAATTGATTAAAAAAAAACGCGTATCAGCAAGGTTTTCCTTTTGATACGCGTTTTTTTTACAAGAATATCCTTTGTCTTACAGCGTGAGTCCTGTAGTTTCGTCAATGCCCATCATGATGTTCAGGCACTGGACAGCAGCACCGGAAGCGCCTTTGCCAAGATTGTCAAAACGTGTTGTAACAACAATGCGGTCATCGTTTCCGTACACAATCACTTCCATTGAACAGCGGCCTGACATTGTATTTGCGGCAATAAAAGGTTCGTCAAGGCAACCTTCGCCCATAAAAGGAACAACATTTACCATTGAGCGGCCTTTATAATTTGCAGGATCATAATGCTCTGCAAAAACTTCCCAAACATTCTTTGCAGACATTTTCTTCTTGAGAAGACGTCCTGTCAAAGAAACTGTAACAGTCATTCCTGAAAAATAATCGCAGACATAAGGATTGAAAATCGGTTCGTAATCAAGGCCGCAAATCTGCTTCATCTCGGGAAGGTGCTTGTGAGCCTGTGTCAAAGCATACTGTCTTGGTGAATCCAATGCTGCAGGGCGGTTCTCGCCTTCATAAAGAGCAATGGCTTTTTTTCCTGCACCGCTGTATCCGGACACTGCGTGAATCACCACCGGATAATCTGCTCCGATAACTCCATGCTTTACAAGAGGATAACCTATTGCAGCAAAGCCGCTTGCGTAACAGCCGGGAACCGCAACACGGGAAGAAGTTTCTATCTTGCTTCTGAATGACTGGTCCAGTTCAGGAAAGCCGTAGGCCCAATCAGGGTTTGTGCGGTGTGCAGTTGAAGCATCAAGAATCCGTGTGGAAGGATTTGTGCACAAAGAAGCAGAAACCCGTGAAGCATCGTCAGGAAGACAAAGAATTGTAAAATCAGATGCATTGATCAGTTTTTGTCTTTCGGATTCGTCTTTTCTTTTATCTTCTGCAATGGGCAGAATCTCTATATCAGAGCGGTTCTCAAAACGTTCAAGGATCTTAAGGCCTGTAGTGCCTTCTTTTCCGTCAATAAAAATCTTATAACTCATAAAAACACTATAACGTAAGGCAAAAAAAATTGCCATTGATAAAAATCAAAAATGCGTTTATTATATAGTTAGTTGATTATTTCAACCAACACTTTCGGACAAAACACAGGAGTCTATATGATTCATCCACAGTATTATGTTGAGCAGAAAAAACTGAATGCTCTGATTGCACGCAAAAACAATGTTGACACAAGTTTTTACAACGGAATTTATGACCGCTACGAAAATCCTGTTCTTACACGGGATCATGTTCCTGTTATCTGGAAATATGACATCAATGCCGATACAAATCCGTTTTTCATGGAAAGAATCGGTGTAAATGCCGTATTCAATGCCGGAGCAATCGAACTTAACGGCAAATTTTACATTGTTGCCCGTGTTGAAGGTGCTGACCGCAAATCATTTTTTGCTGTGGCAGAAAGTGACAGTCCCACAGAAGGGTTCAAATTCTGGGACTACCCTATTCTTCTTGAAGACACTTGTCCCGAAGAAACAAACGTTTATGACATGCGCCTTACTAAACACGAAGACGGATGGATTTATGGCGTTTTCTGCTCAGAAAGCAAGGATACAACTTCAAATGACCTTTCTGCAGCTGTTGCCGCCGCAGGTATTGTCCGCACAAAAGATCTCAAGACATGGGAACGCCTGCCCAACCTGAAAACCCTCAATTCACCGCAGCAGCGCAATGTTGTGCTTCACCCTGAGTTTGTCAACGGAAAATACGCTTTCTACACACGCCCCATGGATGATTTTATTGAAACAGGTTCTGGCGGCGGAATCGGATTCGGCCTTTGCGATGACATTACAAATCCTGTTGTAGGCGAAGAAATCATTACAAGCAGCCGCAAATATCATACAATCACCGAATCCAAAAACGGTGCAGGTGCGGTTCCGATCAAAACTGAAAAAGGATGGATCCACATTGCACATGGAGTGCGCAACACAGCTGCAGGACTCCGTTATGTAATCTATGCTTTTGCTACAGACTTGAATGATCCTTCCAAAGTGATTGCAGAACCTAACGGTCTGCTTATCGGTCCACGCGGCTGGGAACGCTGCGGAGATGTTTCAAATGTTGTTTTCACAAACGGTGCAATTGCACGAGACAACGGCGACGTTTACATTTACTACGCTGCCAGTGACACACGGCTTCATGTGGCAAAAACTACAAAAGAAAAACTGATTGATTACGTTTTCAATACACCTGCAGATCCTTTGCGCAGTGTGGATTGCGTAAAACAGCGCTGTGAACTGATCAGCAAAAATCTGGAATTGTTCAATTAAAGCAATACACTGATTGATAAAGCCCGGAACAACTGAACACTGCATTAAAGCAAATCAGTTCTTCCGGGCTTTTTTTTTGTGCAGACCGAGGAGAAGTTTTTCACCGTCCAGAAAGATTTTTCTTCCAACGGGCCAGAATCTGCAATGCTTCAATCGGTGTAATTGCATTGACATCCGTAGAAAGTATTTCATCAATTACAAGCTCTTCGTCAGAGAAAAGCCCGTTGACAGAAAGACTGTTTTTTTGCGGCTTTTGGTTCTGTCCAGGATTTGGGGCAGGTGCAACAACTGCTTCCGGAAGAGAAGAAAACCCAGTTTGTTTCTGCAGTCCGGTCAGAATCTCTTCTGCTCTTGCAATAACACTTCCGGGAATTCCCGCCAACCGTGCAACATGAATTCCGTAAGAATTCTGTGTTGAGCCTTCTTTTATCCGTTTTACAAAAACTATATGTCCGTCCTGCTCAATCACTTCAAGACAAAGCATCATGATCTGGGGATGAACAAGCCGTGTCAATTCATGGTAATGGGTGGCAAAAAGGGTTTTGCAGGTCAAAGTGTTCAAAAGATATTCTGCAACAGCCCATGCAATGGAAAGTCCGTCTTCTGTGGAAGTTCCCCGCCCTATCTCGTCCATGATTACAAGACTGTCTTGTGTAGCTGAGCGAAGAATTCTCGCTGATTCAGTCATTTCAACAAGAAAAGTGGATTCGCCTCTTGCAAGATTGTCAGAAGCACCCACACGGCAGAAAATTTTATCAACAATTCCGATGTGTGCCTTTTTGGCGGGCACAAAGGAACCGGTCTGAGCCAGCAAAGCAATCAGAGCATTCTGGCGCAAATAAGTGCTTTTACCGGCCATGTTCGGTCCTGTAATCAGAGCAAACCGTCTGTCGGTAAGTTTTGTGTCATTGGGAACAAAAGCACCCGCCGGACTGTTGAACTCAACAACCGGATGCCGTCCCTGCGTAATTTCCATCATTCCGGAATCATCAATCTGAGGACATACCCAATTCTGTGTCAGGGCAACATGAGCCAAAGAACAGGAAACATCAATTACCGCAATTTCTTCCGCAACTTGAAGCAGATAAGAAGTCTTTTCAGCAATGGAACTCCGAAGTTCAACAAAAAGCTGTTTTTCAAGCTCCACAATCTGCTCACTTGCACCAAGCAAATCACTTTCAAGCTTGCGAAGCCGCTCAGTAGTGTAACGGTCTCCGTTGGTCATGGCCCGGCGCAGAATAAAGTGCTCGGGAACCATTGAAAGTTTGCCTTTGGAAACTTCAAGATAATAACCGAAGTTTTTTGTGTATTTTGCCCTCAGGTTCTGAATGCCGGTCTTTTCCTTTTCTTCCGAAACATATTCTTCAAGAACAGAAGAAAAGTTCTGCTGCAAGTCTCTCAGTCTGTCCAGTTCCTCAGACCATCCGCTCCTGATCATTCCGCCTTCAGCAATTGTTGTTGAAGGGTCATCAAGCAAAGCACGGCTGATAGCAGAAACCATGTCTTCCGCAATGTCAGTGCCGCAGAAAGTGTCAAAACCAAGCTGCTCCGTAACCCGCCGTACAGAAAGCCAGGCATTCAGGCTGGTACCCAAAGCCTGCACTTCTTTTGCATGGGCACGTTCCATTGCAATTTTTGAGGCGAGGCGCTGAACGTCAAGAATTTTTCCGAGAACTGATTTAATCTGAGTCAGTTCATTGCGGTGGTTTACAAAAACAGAAACCTGCTCCTGACGGTGAAGAATCTTTTTTATGTCTGTAAGAGGATTTGACAGACGGAAACGCAAAAGTCTGCTTCCCATTGCTGTTTCCGTAAAACTGACTGTTTCCAAAAGAGAATATTTTGTAGAACCGTCCTGAAGATTGGCTACAATTTCCAGATTCCGCCGTGAACTGTCATCAATTGTCACGAACTCACTTTCTTTTACCAGCTGAAGATTTGTAAACTGGGGCAGCACCGCATTCTGATTGTTGGCATTTGCTGTTCTCGCAAGGTAATCAATCAAGTAACCGGCCACAGTAACTTCAGGTGACTGAGCCGTCAGAGAAAAAGAGCCCAGACTGACTGTCTTAAACTGATCCAAGAGACGTTTGTAACAGATTTCAGCAGAAAAATGCCAGTCCTGTTCCCAAGTGATTGCAATTCCGGAAAACTGTGACAAAACCGCAGAAACTTCCTGATTTCCTTCCAATTTCTGGGAAATGATGATTTCACGTGGATTTGTCCGGCCAAGAATTTCTGCAAGCCGGTCTGCTGTCTGAGATTCCTGCCAGCTTAAAGCATAAAAAGCTCCAGTTGAAACATCTGCATAGGCAAGAGCAAGAGTTCCACCCTTAATATAATTAAGAGCAGCAAGATAATTGTTCTTTGTCTGATCAAGATACTCATCATCCAACGCATTTCCCGGCGTAATAACTTCGATTACTTTCCGTTCTGCAAGACCTTTCCCGGTGGGCAAAGTAATCTGCTCGCAAATGGCGATTTTTTTTCCAAGACGCAAAAGGCGCCCGATATAAATTTTGGAAGCATGATGAGGAATACCGCACATGGGACGGTCGCCCCTGTGAGTCAGAGTCAAATTCAAAAGCCGGGAAACTTCTACAGCGTCCTCATTGAACATTTCATAAAAGTCACCCAGCCTGAAAAAAAGGACTTCGTTTTTGTGTTGAGCCTTGATGGAGTCGTATTGCTCCATCAATGGAGTTTCTGCCATAAAATCAGAAAGAACCGGTCAAAGCGTTGATTACATCAGTTGTAATGTCAATCTGAGGACTGTACCACAGAATTGCATTTGCATTCTGAAGACTGAGAACAACGGAACAACCCTGGCTTTCTGCTATTCTACCGATTGCATCATAGAGCTTTTTGTAAAACTCATCATTGTCAATCATTTTTGCCTTGAGAGATTCCAATTCAAGCTGTTTGCTGCGGGAATATTCCGTAAGATAATCACGTTTTTTTGTGATTTCAGCCTGAACCTTCAGTTTGTTAACTTCATCACCGGATTTTTCATATGAAAGCATTTTTGTATCAAGGTTTTTCAGTTCCTGTGTAAGAGAATCAACTTCTGCCTGGAATTCAGCCTTTTTTGTTTCGTAATTTTTTACCTGTGTTGCACTTCTGTAAAACGTTGTGTAAACACGGCTTGTATCAACAACACCGACTTTTGTGATGTCCTGCTGAGCAAAAACAGCAGATACGCCCAAAACAATCATGAATGCAAGAACAATTGATGTTTTTTTCATGTTAACCTCTTCTAAACCTTTGTAAAATAAAATTTTATCTGTTTGCAATATTGAATGACAAAGTAAATGCCATAACATCAGTCCACTTTACTTTTCCGTTTTCAACTTTGAAAGTATTTTCAAGAAGAAGACGCAGCGGGAACTGAGGAATTGAGAAACGGAGACCGGGTCCGAAACTGAAATAGAAATCTTCGATTGAAAGATTTGTGAACATGGATTTTGCATCCTCTTTCAGCGCAATTGCATCAGCAACCAGATCCAAGCCAAGCATACCTGTAGCCAGCGGGATACGGAGCTCGAAGTTTGAACTCCACATAGCCTTTCCGCGTTTTGAATAAAGATTCCATCCGCGGCCGTTAAGAACACCGTCAATATACATCTGATTTGACTGGCTTATGTCACCTTTGAAAGGAATCTGGAAAGAGAATCCGGTGTAGAATGCAGCAACAAGGTTGAAATTCCAGATGTCGGAAACAGGGAAAGAAACCAGAGTGTGATAATATTCCAGTTTTGTATCAGTACGCATGAAATAATCGCTTTCAATTTCAGGAAGAATACCGGTGAACGAAAGCTTCTGACTTGCAAACCAGCCTTTTCCCGGATCATAGTAAAGGTCGCGGGCATCCAGTGATATATTTCCCCAGATTGTATTGCTCAGTCCCCAATGGTTCCAGTTGTCCCGGATTGAAGAAGAAACCGGAGTATAAAGAGTTGCATCGTAATCGTTGCGGTTGATTGCCGAAGAAATACCGCCTGTTCCTGAAATTGTTCCGAAGTTCTGTACCCAGCGGCGACCCATTGAAAGACTACCACCGATTGTCCATGAAGAATAGTCCATGAAATAATCAGTTGTGTTTACACCGGAAGGAAGATACATGTACTGAAGACAAGTGGTTCCCGCATGAGAAAAGTCGATGCTGCCGGACACGGTAACCGGCTGGTTGAAAAGCCAGGAATCAGTGTAGCCCAAACTTACAGTCTGTTCCGTGCTTGAAAGCGAAAGTTTTGCATTGACAGCTTTTCCTGTTCCGAGGAAGTTTGTCTCAGCAACATTCGTAAAGAAAGAAATCGGCATGTCATTGGGATTTGTAATTCCGGAGAAAGCAACACCGAATTCAAGAACTGTAGTGCTTGTTTCTTCTACATTGATGACAAGATCAATAAGGTTTTCTTCGGAACCCTGCGTAATGTCAGGAGAAATTGCGGAGAAAAACTGAGTATTGTAAAGAGAACGGAGACCTGTGGTAAGTTTTGCCTTGGAGAAAATATCACCTGTCTCAATGGGCAGTTCACGAAGAATTACATAATCCTTTGTTTTTGTATTTCCCGCAACAATTATTGATTCAACATGACTTCTGTCAAATTCTTTTATATCCAGACTGTATGAAATCACATGTTTTTCTGTATCCTGATCGACTGCAGGAGAAAACACATTGGATGTATATCCGTTTTCGTAATAAAGATCCTGAATTGCAGCATAACCGTTTACAAACTTAGTGTGGTTGTAGACGCTGCCGGGAGCAAGCTTTACAAGCCCCGCAAGCTGTTCTGCGGGAAAAATCTCATTTCCGGTGATATTGATTCCGCCGAAAGTATACTGCTCACCTTCCTTGAGAACATAATGCAGAACTACTTCATCCTGATTTTTGTCCTCGTTGTAGGAAACACTCCGCTGAACATCAAGCACCTGAAAATCCGCATATCCGCGTTCATAATAATATGTAACAAGAGCCTGTCTGTCAGTTTCAAGAAGCGATTCCTGGAAAACACCTTTGTTGATGTAACCGGCTTCCTTAAGATTAAGGATTTTTTTGAGCGTACGGGATGTAAAAACTTCGTTTCCTTCAAAAGAAATTGAGGAAACTACAGCCGTATGGCCCTCAGCAATGGAGAAAGTAAGGGAAACACCTTCTGCCGTTTCTTCGTATGAAGAAGAAACACGGACACTGTTGTAGCCGTTTTCAAGGTAATAATCGCGGATACGGCGTTCATCCAGAGAAACTCTTGAAGCAACAAAAATCTCTCCTTTTTTCATGCTGATCTTTTCCTTAAGACTTGAAGAACGCAGCTGGGTGTTGCCCGTAAAATTGATTTCTTTTATGACAGGACGTTCTACAACAGTAAACTGAAGGATTGCCTGTGAATTTGCAGCATCGGCAGGTTTGATCACAACGGAAATATCATCAAAAAAATCCAGCGAATATATTGTACTGATGATTTCAAGCCACAGGTCATCGGAAAATTCCTGACCCAGATAACGGTTCATTGCTGCATCAACATCGCTTTTCTGAACGGAAACAAGTCCATTGTATGTAATAGTCTGAATCTTCTTGCCATAGAACCAGTCATCGCTTTGTGCTGAAAGAGAAAAAACGGCGGCAAAAGAAAATATGATGAACAGAGCACACAGACGCTTGAAGGCGTTCAGGCGGAAACAATTCATAAAATACTCCCACAATTAAAAATTGAATTTCCAGGACAAACTTATTGAGCTGTAAGGAACCCACAAATTTTGAGCTGAAGTAACATCAGGCGCAAGACTCCATCTGATGGTGGCAAAAGGAGACGGCAACTCAAGACCGATTTCCGGCTGAATGACCAGACCTGCTATGCTTCCACTGACCGGTTTATCGTTATAAACCATGCGAACCATTGCATCCAAATACATGGACTGACCGATGTACTTACCTATATAAACAGTTGTGTTGTCAAAATAGTTACCAAGCCTGAGTTCTTTTTCTTCTGATTCAGGACTCATAAGCTGGAGAAACGCCTGCTGGAAGAAAGGCGTTCTGAAAGAGAATATATCAAACTTGAACAAATCCCGCAATTGGTTTTCTATGCTCCTGAAAAGTGTGCTCTGAAGCAGAAAGTCAATACCGGTTGCCGCGATGGTTCCCCAGGCAGATTCAGAGTTTTCTGCTGCATCACCAAGGAAAGCTTTGCCCAGAAGCAGATTTATGTCTTCTGAGGAACGCGGCGGACTGCTTGAGAAAACCGGCTCAAGGTTTACCATGAACTGATTGGGAATGGCCAGTGAAATCGTAATTACCTCACCGTTGCTGTCCCTTTCACGGATTTCAGCACGAAGATTGATCCGCGGATTGAGAGGATCGCTGTTTTCAGGATAACTGATTGAACCTTCACGTATATAGAAGTTTCTGTTCAGGTATATGATTTCTCCGCCACGGAGAACCACGCTTCCTCCCAGCTGGAAAATCTCTTCCTGCGTATCAAGTACAATCCGCACAGGAGTCGTTGTTTCAACAAGAGCACGGACCACAGGATTCTCTTTTGTGGGAAAATACATCTGGGAACGCTGCCCCACAGAAACCTGCATGTCCATAATAAAGCGCATACTGTTTGCAAAGGGATTCTGTTCCTGAACCGGCTCTTCCGTCTGGTTTACTTTGACTTGAATTGAATCGTCTTCAGCAGAGGAACTGATGCTCAGGTCAAGAACTGCCAGTGCATTTTCTGCTTTTACCTGGCCTCTCAAAGCTACGGTATCTGCCGCATATTCCATGGAAACATCCAGCCCGATATCAGACTTGAGCTTGAGAATTCCTACGTTCATCTGGGCCGGAATAAATGAATTCTTAAGGGTTCTCAGGTTTACCTTCACTTCATCAGGAATCCATCTGTCGAGAACCACTTCTCCGCTGAGCAGTGCCGTAGCATCACCGAAGAGAATCCGGCTTTCTTTTATTGAAAGAAGGTATTCTTCTGCAACGATGTTGAGAGACGGAATTGAAATGCGGTTCGATTCAATCATGTTTGAAGTGAAGACCGCATCAGAAAGCGTTATTGTTCCGTGGAATTCCGGATCTGTTGCAAGACCGCCAAGTTTGAGGTTTCCGGAGATTTTTCCGTTTTCAATGCCGAAGATGTCAGTTTTGACAATGTCTGAAAGAAGTTTTACATCACCTTCCAGATTGCTTACGTTGATATCCATCTGATTGTTTTTGAAGTAACCGTCTGCATTGAAATGAATGGGAAATTCTTCATAAGCACTGGCAAAAAAATCACCTGAATCGTAGAAACAGACCATGAGGGAATCATTTTCGCCGCCGGTAACAAATGTTACGCCAGGGTTGCGTTCAAATGTCATGCGGTATTTTTCGACAACAGGGAATGAAGTAACTGAAAAATTGGTTACAGTGGCTTCGGCGTAAATACTCGGCTCTCCGCCGGAATATCTGTCTGCGGGCGTTATGTTGAATTTTACGGAAAGAGGCGCATTGACAGCCATTTTTCCCATGTCAGCATTGAGCACCGTAGAGAAAGACCCTTCCATTCCGTCAATTGAAAATTCTGCCTGTGCATTGTTCAGACTGAAGTTTCCGAATTTTCCCTGAAGTTCTTCACACCGGACTGCTTTGTCTTCAAGTGCGAAAGTTCCGGAAAGTACCGCTTCATTGTCACCCAGCTTCAGGTTCACCGAAGGAACGTTGAGCGTAACCTGCGGATTGGAAATTGGGCCCAGAACAGAAATATCCGCGTCAAGAACGTTATCCTGTGTCTGATCAAGCAAAAACCTTGAAAGCAGGAAATCGTCCGTAGCAATGGTTCCCGTTACATAGCAGTTGTCAAGAAAGTCAGAATCCGTAAAAGATTTTTCAAGAGGATTGGTACATGACAAATCCAGGAAAACCGCTTCCTGAGAAAGCTGGTTCTGCATTGACAGGTTCAAGGAAGCGGCAGAAAGCGTTCCGTTCTGAATCTGCCAGGATGCGGAACTTACGCCGTTAAGAACAGAAGCAATGTCTCCGTAGGAAACAGAATCCATGTAATAACCGTAGTTGTCTACGCGGCCGGAAACAGCAAAATGAGGTTTGATGCGGAATTTTTCTGATTCTTCTGAAAGTTCAAGAGAACCGATCTGGACAAACCATTCGTTCAAATCATAAAAATCATAGGATCCGCCAAGTGACACTGAAAAAATGTAATCACTGAAAACCACAGGGAGTGAATGCAGTGAATAATCACCCCAAAAGCCTTTTTCAGAACCGAAATTCAAAGAGAAATTGAGTCCGTAGTCACCTGTTAGAAGAACGTAGGCGTCTTTTTCAAAAACTCCGGAAAAGGAATATGGAATCTGGTTGAAATACAGATCCGTTGAGAAGAAGGCCTGTGAATAATCACTTTCAAAATCTGCGTTCAGCGTGCCTTCCAGTGACTGCCCCGCAACAGAGGCAACCAGCTGGCTGACGTTCACAGAGGTTTCATTGCCGTCAAAGGAAACAAGGAGCATTTCACCGCCGGCAACAGTACTTGCAACCAGGGTGTAAGGCGAATTGAATGAAACTGAAGAAAAGTTTGTTGAAACATAAAGGTCCGTAGAAAAAACATAAGGTTCAAGAAGATCAACCACATTCTGCGGAATCCCGTTTTCTTCAGGAAGAGCAAGATTTGCAGCTTTTATAACAGAATTTGTGTACATGCTGTTGATTTCCGCATTCAGCTGAACAAAAAGAGTTTCTTCCATAAATAAGGAACCTGAAAACTCCAGATTTCCGTGAGAATCGGCATCAGTTCTGGAATAATCTTTCAGTTTCAGGTCAAAATCCAGTGTCTTGTCCTGTTGAACCAGGTCAGCATGAAAATCCCTGAAATCGGACTGCCCCACTTTTATCTGGGGAATGTCAACTGTAAGCCCGTCCTTGATTCTGTCAAGAAAAATTTCCGTTGCAAGAACCTGGCCGGAAGGAAGCGGAAAACGCTGTATATCAAGATATCCAGAGGGCTGAAGTGTCTTTATGTTGAAATCTCCAGAAAAAGCCGCATCAACAATGTCACATTGAAGAGCCAAAGCAGTTGCCGTTACAAAAGAGGGAGAGCCTGAAACATCAAACTGGGCAGAAGCTCCGCCGGGAAGCAGCGCATCCGGAACAGATGCGGAACCTTTTGCGCCGAACTCCAGAGATGCAAGAAAATCTTCTGCACCGAAATCCGCAGAACCGGTGTAAGTTCCTGACATGACAAACTCTTTGAGATCGGAAACCACAGGAACCTGCTCAAGAAAATCAGCGGGGAAAGTTACGAATTCCAAGGGATAAAAATCCTTTGCATCAAGCTGGATTCCGCCTTTTTTTGAAGCAAGGTCGAAGCGTGCCAGAAGAGAAAAAGGCTGGCCGTCGCTGAGAAGAACAAGGCCTGCAACATTGTCTGCAAGCTGGGCGGAAACTTTTACGGGGCGGACATAAAAACCGTTGCCTCTGTCAAAGGAAATTGTTGCATTGCATACGGAACCGTCCAGTGAAGGTGCTACAACTGACTGAATGTTCAGAGCAATGCCCGCCGACTTAAAGCCCGGAAGAACCGGTTCCGCAAAATCTGCGGTTACACGGCCTTTGATTACTGCACTTATCTGGCCCGGAAGAGTGTCGCTGTTTTCAAGAATCACCTGATTGAGGGTGAGTCTGCAATTTATTGATTTATTGCCGAATGCAATGTGCGTATTGCGGAGTGTTACAGGGAAAGGCAAAGAAAGATTGACTTGAGGAAGTATGCTTTTTTCAGAGTACTTTTCTTCTTTTTTTGAGGATTTTTCTGCTTCTGCCGGATTTTTTCCGCTGCGGGGCGACTGGTTCTGCTCTGTCATTTCTGAGCCGGTAACCGGGCTTTGTGCGGCTGGAATTGCTGGAGAACCGGTTTCTTCTGCAATTGCGTCCGGAGAGCCGGTAAATCTTGAGACAAGGCTCTGGTAAACGGCAAGTTTTTCTTCATCCTCGCAGGACAGTTCCAAGCCGCTAATTGTAAGGGATTTGACGCCGCTTATGGATCTGTCTCTTACAAGTTCCACAAGGCTGTAGGACAAACTGATTGATTCCACTTTTGCAAGTGGTTCTTCAGTCTGAATGTCGAAGAATTCCAGCTGTCTGATGCGGAGTCCTGTAAGAATTGAAGGTGAAAAACTTGAGTATCTGACACTGATTCCCAGATTGTCCCTGAGGTAATCCGTTCCCAAAGTCTTTACCTGAACAAGATAATTGTTGAGCACTTTGTACAACGGCTGAACTCCGACAAGGGCAACAATGAACATGCCCAGAAAAATGCCGGTTACGATGAGGATTCTTAATGTGCGTGGTTTTTCGTCCAGGTTCTTAAACGGATTCATCAGCGCAAACATTATACTGTCTGAACATTTATATAACAAGACGGGAAAGGGGAAAGGGAAAAGGTTATATGGGATAAGTAAAAGGGGACAGGGAAAAGGTGGTGGCGGATGGTTTGTCATGTTGAGCGGAATGAACAGAGTGAGTGCAGTCGAAACATTGCAAATCGCTGACGCGATTGGCATTGAGTTTTTCTGAAGAAAAACTCAACGGGCTAATAACATTTGAAACGATTGTTGTCATAAAAGGTCATTCGACTTCGCTCAGGATGACAATACTGTTCGCTCAGGATGACAATGGGTTCGCTCAGGATGATAATGCGGTTCGCGCGGATGACAATACGGGAGGTCAGTGCCTCTGTTTTGTCATGTTGAGCGGAACGAACGCAGTGAGTGCAGTCGAAACATCCTCCAAAGCGTATAATGCTATGGGGAGATCCTTCGACTTCGCTCAGGATGACAATGGCTTCGGTTAAGATTGATATTTTGCCTTTTGGCGGGTATAGTCTTCTGACGGAGGCAGAAAATGATTCTTGACAATTTTGTGGTTTTTGAAGGAATAGACGGAGCGGGCACAACGACACAGCTCAAAATTCTTGAAAAACTTTTTGCGGGCAAAGCTGTGGATTTTTCTGCTGAACCCACAGGATCCGAAACAGGACTTTTTTTGAGACAGGTTCTGAGCGGCAAGATAAAAGTTCATCCGGCAACGGCTGCTTACCTTTTTGCAGCGGACAGAAACGAACACCTTTACGGCACAAACGGCATAGAAAAGAAATGCAGCAACGGCACAGTCTGTTTTTCCGACCGCTATTTTTTTTCAAGTCTTGCCTATCAGCAGGTTACTTGCGGACTTGAGCTGCCTACCCTTCTTAACAGCCCTTTTCCGCTGCCAAAAGTGCTTTTTTACTTTGACATTGATCCTGAAGTTTCATTGAAAAGAGTTGACAGCCGGGGTGAGCGCGAAATCTATGAAAAAGCGGATTTTCTGAAAGCCACACGCCAACGTTACCAGAATGTTGTTGATTCCTACGCAGAGGCGAGCCTTGCTGACAAAGCGGCCGGAAAAGATTACATGCTTGTACGGACGATTGATGCGTCAAAAACTGTAGAAAATGTGACAGAGGAAATTGCAGGCGTGCTCAAGGAAGTTTTTCCCGCTCTTTTCAGCTGATACAAGGTCTGCGCGGGATTGGAGCGGCGCTTGCGTTGGCCGTAGGCCAATGAACGTGAGTGAACCGCGGAAAGCCCCCAAACTGCCGCAGTTTACGCCCTGATTTTCTTAAATTGTCTTATTCCCTTTTTCTTCAGGCGGCTGCTTTTTTTTCCGATGATTTGAGTGTGAAAGTTTTCAGACGTTTTTTTGCAGTTGTCCTCTGTTTTTTTGCGGCGGGTGCGGCTTTTTCAATTGCAATTACATACAAAGAACAATATTACCAGCTTTTTCATCAGCATTATCAGGAATACCCTGAGGACGTGATGGAGAACATTTATTGGCTTGAACGGGCTGTTGCCGCTGATTTCTGCAACCCACGCTATGCCCTCGCAAAGATTGAGGACGAAACTCAGTGGGAAAAATACCGCTATCTTTTTATGATGCATGTAAATCTTAAGCTTGTGGAACAGCATTTGCGGCTTGGGAAAACCTGGGACAAAGAGAAGGCTTATTTTTACGATGCTCCTTTTAAGGAAGAATTTCTTCGCAATCTTGATACGGCGGAAACCTGTTATCAGACTGCCCTCTTCTACTGGGGAGAAGCTCAGCTTTGGGCCGAAAAAGCGAATCAGGGAAAATTCTATTTTCTTTACATAACGGACCAGCAGTTTTGGGAAGATGAAAGGGCCCGTATCTACACCGGCGAACTGGATTACGCAAAGACAATCAACCGGGAACTGAAAAGGCTGCAGAATGTGCGGGAGACTCTGCAGGCCATGGACGAATCCACTTACTGATTTTCCGGGGCTGATCTGCAGGTCCATTCATCCGAAAAAGTTCTCATTGTGCAGTGTTCTTTTCCACATTAGAATTGAACCATGAAAACTCAAGCATTCAATCCTTATCTTCCTTATTATGAATACATTCCGGACGGAGAACCATACGTTTTTGACGGACGTGTATACATTTACGGCTCTCATGACCGCTACAACGGTCCGGTTTTCTGCATGAACGATTATGTAACCTGGTCAGCCCCGGTTGATGACCTTGGAAACTGGCGCTACGAAGGCGTAATATTTGAAAAAACTCAGGATCCGGCAAATCCGGACGGAGCAATGTGTCTTTATGCACCGGACATGACGATCGGACCTGACGGAAAATATTATCTTTATTATTGTCTTGATAAGATTCCGCTGGTTTCTGTTGCCGTGTGCGACAGTCCTGCAGGGAAATTCCAGTTTTTGGGCTATGTTCACTACAAGGACGGAACCCGGCTCGGTGAAAGAGCCGGCGATGAACCTCAGTTTGATCCCGGTGTAATTACAGAAGGTGACAGAACCTACCTTTACACAGGATTCTGCGGTCAGGGTGACAAATCACGGCACGGGTCTTTCTGCACTACTTTGGACAAAGACATGCTTACGATTATTGAAGAGCCTGTTCTTGTTGCTCCCGGTGTTGAGTATTGTAAGGGCACGGGCTTTGAAGGTCATGCTTTTTTTGAAGCAAGTTCCATAAGAAAGCGCGGAGATTTGTACTATCTGATTTATTCTTCCACTCCCATGCACGAGCTTTGCTATGCAACGGCAAAAAACCCGCGGGACAAATTTACTTACGGCGGCGTGATTGTCTCCAATGTGGACGTGGGTATCGGTTCTTACAAAGAAAAGAGCACTCCGGCCGCATACGGTGCAAACAACCACGGAAGCATCGTGCAGATTGGGGACGACTGGTACATTTTCTACCACCGGCACACAAACGGAACATGGTTTGCAAGGCAGGGCTGTGCGGAAAAAATTGCTTTTGAGGCAGACGGAAGCATTCCTCAGGTGGAGATTACTTCATGCGGCCTTAACGGCGGCCCTCTGGCGGCAAAAGGGGAATATCCGGCCTACATTGCGTGCAATCTTTTTACGGACAAAGAACAGATGTACGTGGCAGAAGGTTTTCCGCGCATAATGCAGGAAGGTCGGGACGGTGACGAAGAATTGTCCTATATTTCTGCCATGGTGGACAGTGCAACGGCAGGTTTCAAATACTTTGACTTTGCCGGTGTGAAGAGCATTTCTGTGGAAACACGCGGTTATGCGTCCGGTGTTTTTGAAGTGCGGACATCTTACAAAGGGCCTGTAATTGCAGAAATCCCTGTAGAATACACAAACATCTGGGTAAAGGGGTCAGCACAGGTGGCTGTTCCGGACGGAGTTTATCCGCTTTATCTCACTTTCCGCGGACAGGGAACGGTTCAGCTCAGAAAATTCTTCTTTGACTGAACAAGGTTGTGCCATCCCGAGCGAGCGGTGTTGACACACCGGGCTGCTGTGTCACACAGGGCGAGCAGCTTGTCACACGAAGCGGCTTTGTCACACAGGGCGAGCAGTTTTGTCACACGAAGCGAGCAGTTTTGTCACGCAGGGCTGCTTTGTCACACGAAGCGAGCAGCGTTGTCACACAGGGCTGCTTGGTCACACAGGGTGAGCAGTTTTGTCACACAGGGCGAGCCGCGTTGTCACACAAGGCGAGCAGTTTTGTCACACAGGGCGAGCAGTTTTGTCACACGAAGCGGCTTTGTCACACGAAGCGGCTTTGTCACGCAGGGGGAGCGGCTTGTCATCCAGGGCAAGCAGCGTTGTCACACAGGGCAAGCTGCTTTGTCACACGAAGCGGCTTTGTCACACGAAGCAAGCTGCTTTGTCACACGAAGCGAGCCGCGTTGTCACACAGGGCAAGCAGTTTTGTCACACGAAGCAGCTTTGTCACACAGGGCAAGCAGCTTGTCACTCAGGGCGATAAAATGTCATCCTGAGCGGAGTCGAAGGATCTATACAGAGCTTTATAAGAGTATGGACAGATGTTTCGACTCCATTCACTGCGTTCATTCCGCCCAACATGACAAACGGGCTTTGTCACGCAGGGCGAGCGGCTTGTCACACAGGGCAAGCAGCGTTGTCACACAGGGCAAGCAGCGTTGTCACACAGGGCAAGCAGCTTGTCACACAGGGCTGCTTTGTCACACAGAGCGAGCGGCTTGTCACTCAGGGCAAGCTGCTTTGTCACAGTACACGCAGGGGGAGCTGCTTTGTCATTCAGGGCGATAAAATTTCATCCTGAGCGGAGTCGAAGGATCTATACAAACCGTTATGTGAGTTTGGGCAATGTTTCGACTCCATTCACTGCGTTCATTCCGCTCAACATGACAAACGGGCTGTGTCGGCGCTCATTGTGCTTGGCATGACAAACTGGCTGTGTCCGCGCTCGTTCCGCCCGGCATGGCAAGGGTTTTCTCTAAGAAAAAAAACGGGGCAGCAAGAAGGTTTTTTCGTCTTTTTGTTGACCCGAAAATACACTTGATATATATTGACATTCATGACTGAAAACGAATTCAAGCAGTATCTAAAAAAGCAGTTTCCTCATAAAAGTTCTTTCTGGTCAGGTTTTTCTATTTTTTGCGTTGACTGTTTTTCAACAATGTTCTGTTTCTGTTTGAGTTTTTTCATAATCAACCTGATCAATCCGCCTGCAATCCATTTCAAAGTTTTTATAAATTACGCAATATTCTTTCCCTTTATCTGGCTTCTTTTCGCCTGCATCGGACTTTATCCGGGAATAATGATTTCTCCTACGGAAGAAATACGCAAAATATTCCTCAGTTTTTTCTTCTGTTTTTCAGGAATTACAGTATTCCTTCTTTTTTCTGAGCTTTGGGGCGGAACTTTTGCCCACACGCTGCTTGTTCGGAGCAGTAATCTTTGGGCCCTTGCAGTAGCATTGCTTTTGAACGTTCCTATCACGACTCTTTTTGTTCCGGTCTTCCGGGAAGGAGCAAGGCATTATTTTTCCCGCTTCAGATGGTGGGGTGTTGCTTCCGTCCTTTATTGCAACGGAGAGATTCCTGAAGTCCTGATTGACCGAATCAAAAAGAACCCTTATTTGGGATACAAAATTGCCGTGATTGTTGACCAATCCCGTACTACGGACTGTTTTGAACCCGGGAAAATCCCTGTTCTTTGTCCAAACAGCAAACTTTTGGATGAATTGCACAAATCCGGCATAAAAGTTGCTTTTTTGAGCGACTGCGGACCTGTTGCCCATAAATTCATGCAGCAGTACCGCTATACGATTACTGTGATGAATGATCAGGCCAATTTCACAAACTACATGCAGATGCGTGATATTGCAGGAATTCTGGGATATTCTTCTACACAGCAGCTTTCTTTCAAAGCAAATCTGATTTTGAAACGCATTATTGACATCGGAATAATTCTGTTCTTTTCGCCTTTTATTCTTCCGGTTTTCCTGGTTCTTATGTTTCTGACGAAAGTCACCTCAAAAGGGCCGATTTTTTATGGCCATAAAAGGGTCGGAAAAAACGGAAAAGAATTCAAATGCTGGAAATTCCGTTCCATGGGCATTGATTCTGCAGAAAGACTTGAAGAGATACTGGCAACAGATCCTGTGCGCCGGGCTGAATGGGAAAAAGACCGGAAGTTTTCGGACGATCCCCGTGTAACTAAATTCGGGCGGATTCTCAGGAAAACAAGTTTGGACGAACTGCCGCAGCTGATAAATGTTCTTACCGGCGAAATGAGTCTTGTAGGTCCGCGGCCTGTTACTGAGCCGGAACTTGTAAAATACGGCGAATACAAGGATTATGTTCTTTCCGTAACTCCGGGGCTTTCCGGAATGTGGCAGGTTTCAGGACGTTCGGACACAGCCTACGAAGAGCGTGTTTCTCTTGACACTTTCTACATCAACAACTGGTCAATCTGGATGGATATCTGGATTCTGATCAAAACAGTCTGGGTTGTTCTGAATCACAAAGGCGCTTATTAAGCAAAAGTAATTGTCCCACGAAGCGATAACCACTTTGTCATCCGAAGCGATAACCACTTTGTCATCCTGAGCGATAACCACCTTGTCACCCTGAGCATAACTACTTTGTCATCCTGAGCGGAGTCGAAGGATCTATACAAAGTGTATTCTAGTTTGTGAAGATGTTTCGACTTCACTCACTGCGTTCGTTCCGCTCAACATGACACGGGGTTTGTGCATCACTGCGCTCATTCCGCGCAACATGACATGGGGGTGTCACCCGGAGCGATAAAAAACATAGTTTTTTTTCGAAGGGGCTTTTATAATAACAATCGTTTCAATTGTTATTAGCCCGTTGAGTTTTTCTTCAGAAAAACTCAATGCCAATCGCGTCAGCGATTTGCAATGTTTCGACTGCATTCACTGCGCTCATTCCGCTCAACATGACAGGTGTGTGTGCTTCACTGCGCGCACCCGCTTTGCATGACAATTGTTGCCATTCACTGCGCTCATTCCGCGCAACATGACATGGGGTGTGTGCATCACTGCGCGAGCCCGCTTTGCATGACAATTGTTGCCATTCTCTGCGCTAATTCCGCGCAACAAATGATACTTTTTGTCGTTTTCTGCGCTCATTCCGCGCAACAAATGACACATTTTGTCGTTCGCTGCGCTCATTCCGCTTGGCAGGACAAAGGGGGAAAACGCTCCCCCTTTTTTCAGAATTCTTTTCTTGCGTCTTTGATGAAACTTACCACAATCATGATCATTACGATTCCGATGGGAAAAGCGGCAATGATACTTACAGACTGAAGGTTGTTCATGGAACTTTCAGAGAAAATAAGCGCAATGGGAAGAAGAATCAGGACAATGCACCACAAAAGTTCAATAAGCTTGTGAGGCTGCTGGTTTTCTTCCAGCTTCTTGTAACTGTAGCAGGAGCCGATGTAAGCAATGGAATCGAATGAAGTTGAATAGAAGGCAATCATGCAGACAAGAAGCAGAATCAGTACGAAAGGTGCGGCAGGCAAAGTACGGATGATGGTGATGATAAGACTGTAAAGATCACCTTCTGCAAGATAAGCCTGAATGAAGCCGGCACTTTCCATCAGTTCTGCACCGAGACCATAATTTCCCAGAACAATAAAGCTGAGAATTGTTGAACCCACACCGAAGGCATATCCGCCGAGAATAACCTGTTTTACAGTGCGCCCGCGGCTGATGCTTCCGATGAAGAAGGGAGCTGCAACACACCAGACCATCCAGTAAGCCCAGTAGAAGATTGTCCAGTTCTGGGGAAAACTTGTAGTGCGCAAAGGATCGGTGTATGTGGACAGTTCCAAAAAGTTCTGGAACATTTTTCCAAGGCTTGCAACACCGGTATCGATGATGTATTTTGCTTTTCCGCCGAAGACAAAGACGAATGCAATCAGTCCCAGAAAAAGATAAATACAGCTTTTTGCAAGAATTGAAATCCCTTTGAAGCCGTGAAGCAAAGAATAAGTGTAAATACAGCAGGTAACCACAAGAATGATGATTGTTACAAGTGTAGTATTCAGTTCAACATGGAAAATCTCGTTGATGATTTTTGCCATGAGCGGAGTTGCAAGGCTGAATGTTGTTGCAGTTCCTGCAATGAGGGCAAAAACTGC
Source organism: Treponemataceae bacterium (assembly GCA_024402435.1). Classification (GTDB taxonomy): domain Bacteria; phylum Spirochaetota; class Spirochaetia; order Treponematales; family Treponemataceae; genus Treponema_I. The sequence goes on along the minus strand of JAKSTU010000028.1, from coordinate 7,617 downwards.
AAGCAGGTCGATAAGGCGGCCGGCAAAACCGTCTGTATGCTTTCCAAGAAGAGGACGACAGCTTTCTGAATACTTCTGGCGGCTCCGGTTTCTGACGTGCAGCATAAAACCGAAACTAACTGCAAGAACCAGATAGAAAGCCCAGGGAATCAGACTCCAGTGGAAAAGCGGAAATACGGGTGCCCATTCCTGAACGGAGCCCAGTTCTGCAATGCGCGGATCAGTTGCGTAAAGAATCCATTCGCTGAATGAATAGAAAAGAATGTCCGCAGCAAGTCCGCATGTGAACATCATGCTTCCCCATTCAAAGAAATTGTACTTTGGTTTTTCATCAGGCTTACCGAGCCGGATTTGTCCGAACTTTGAAAAAGCAAAGAAAATCGAAACCAGGAAAATTCCCAGTCCTATAATCAGATAATAGGTTCCCAATGTGTCGCCCAAAAAGAAACGCACTTTGCTCAATACGTTGTTTGAACCTTCGGGCCATGCAACAAAAAGTGCACACAGAACCAGAATAATCAGAAGAGGGACCAGAGTGATCATCCAATCAATCTTTTTGAAATTTTTCTCCATTTTGATTTTACCTCCATAAATTGGATTTGGACTTCGCCAACCTTCAAAGCGGCAAGGTTTCCATATTCTCCAATAATCAAACTTTTTTATAGGAACTGTCTATTTCGCACAGTTCCGAATAATTGTCTATTTCTTTTATGTCTTCTATGGACATGGGACGAATTCCAAGCCGGTATTCATCAGGATGGCAGAAAAGCGCAACGTCATCCCAATAAATCTGTCTGTTCTGCTTTCCGTCAAATTCCAGTTCAAGATGAGCCTTAAGTTTTGCGCCGTCTTCTTCTGTCCAGCGGCTTACAGAAAACAGCTGCCAGCCTTTGTCAGCACCTGTGCGGGAACATGCAGTCACAACATCATTTTCAAGGGTCAGCACCCACTCTTCCGTAGGAGAATCCGTCCAGACACAGTTGTAGCCGGAGCGTTCAAAATCCGGCTGAAGAATGTCAGGATTGTAGACAAGCTGGTCACCGTCAAGAATGATTGCATTGCAAATGTGATCCCGCGCCACGTAAAGTGACGAAATATTGTTGCAGGTGTCGAAAAACGGGTTTTCAATCAGAGAAAGCCCCGGGTATTTTTCGGGCAGAAAGCCGAACTGTTCTTTAAGATAACCGACCACAACGTAAATTTCGCGGATTCCGTTCTTATGCAAAGCGCTGATTACGGATTCTATCATTGTCTGGCCGTTGACCTTTACCAGGGGTTTGGGAGTTGTCAAAGTGACCGGCTGCATTCTTTTACCGATTCCGGCCGCCATAATTATTGCCCGCTGAACTTTATGCATTTTCACTTCCACATTCTGCAATGGCCTTTGAAGCCACAGCAAAGAAATCCTTTGCGTAATTGTACTGGGCCAAAGCGTAATCTCCGAATTCCACGGCAAAAATGCGTTTGTACTCGCACCAGTTGCTCCACAAAAGCCCGCTTGCTGCAATATAGCAGTAAATTTTTGCCCGATTCTGAGGCGTGCACTGACCCTGGAAATAAATGTCAATCAGGGTGTCACATTGTTCCTTGCCGTACATTGCATAAATGCAGAACATGGCCACATCAAGGTGAGGATCGTTCATTCCGGCGTATTCCCAGTCAATCAGGCGGATTTCTTCTGAGCCGTCATCTTTTGCGACAAACAGAAAATTGTCCGGAACCGCATCAATGTGACAAAGCTGTTTTTCTCCGCAATGCTTATTGATGAAAGGCAGAAGGGAGAAAACCTTTTTCTTGGTTTCCTGATAATCAGGATAGCAACTGGGCATTCCGTTCCAAAGCTTTTCGTAAAAATCAATCATCTTGAAAACATCGAATTCATGGTTGACTTTGAGTCCCAGGCTGTGGAACTGGCGGAGTTTTTCCATTGAACGCTCAAGATCTTTACGGTCACAGGGATTGCAGACCCGAGAGGACTCGAAAAACTCTGAAATTTTGTAGCCGGTCTCAGGATTGATGTAATCCACCTGATCACAGATTTCCTGACCGTCAAGAACTGAATAAACCTCAGCTTCCTGCCTGCGGTTGATAAGTTTTTCCGTGCCTTCGCCGGGAATGCGCATGATGTATTTTTTGCCGTTTACCACAAAACTGAAAGACCGGTTCGTCATTCCGGCCTTGAGCACGGCAGCGTCTTTTATCTGATCTTCCGTAACGGCAAAAGTATTGCAGATGATTTTTTTTGCCTGAGAGGAAATTGTAAATTTACACATAATTTGTATTATAGCAAAATGATGTTTGTTTGTAAAACAGGGACGGTCGAAGGTTCTTCAAGTTCTTATTGATACTTTTAAACCATTTAAATAAAATGATGTAAAATAGAAAAAAAATGATTAAAGGGGAAAAATTTGATTAATTTTACAGTCGGCCCTGTTCAAAGCGATGAAGAAACACTGTCCATTGGCGGAACACAAGTACCTTACTTCAGAACAAAAGAATTTTCAAATCTGATGTTTGAAAATGAAGCATTTATAAAAGAGTTTTTTGACTGCCCCGAAAACGGAAAAGCGGTTTTTCTGACCGGATCCGGAACAGCCGGCATGGAATGTTCCGTAATGAATTTTTTTTCAGACAAAGACAAAGTTCTTGTAGTAAACGGAGGTTCTTTCGGACACCGTTTTACGGAACTTATGGAAATTCACAGTATTCCTTTTACAGAGATACATTTGGAATACGGACAGGAACTGAGTTCTGAAATATTGGAACAATATGATGCCAAAGGTTATACCGGAATGGCTCTTCAATTGTGCGAAACCTCTACCGGTGTTCTTTATGACATGAACATGGTGGGAAACTTCTGCAGAAAAAACAATATTTTTCTTCTTGTTGATGCAGTAAGCGGATTCATGGCAGACAAACTTTCAATGAATGACATGCACATCAATGCCGCCATAACAGGCAGTCAGAAAGCACTCGCCCTTCCCCCTTCCACTTCAGTCATTGTTCTTGATGAAAATGCAGTACAAAAAGCTTTGTCTGCAAACGTCAAGTCCATGTATTTCAACATGAAGGACTATCTTAAAAACATGGAACGGGGACAGACACCTTTTACCCCCGCCGTTCAAACACTTATCCAGATGAATGACCGCCTCAAACGGATCAAGCAAAGCGGAGGAATTCAGAATCAGAATGAAATCATCCGGAAACGTGCTGAATACTTCAGGAAACAGCTGACTTCATTTCCCTTCAGAATGTTTGTTCCGGAAAGTTATGCATCAAACTGTGTAACAGCCATCGAAATCACAGGCGGTCCGCTGAATGCAAAAGAACTTTTTGAAAAAATCAAAAATGAATACGGAATCTGGATTTGTCCCAACGGAGGTGATTTGGCCGAAAAAGTATTCCGTGTAGGTCATATCGGCAACATCTCCAACAAAGAAATCGATCTTCTCATTCAAGCTTTCAAAGAAATTTACGGAGGAAAATAACATGATCGGAGGAAAAACGGTTGTTTACACATCAGGCACTTTTGACATGCTTCATGCCAATCACATAAAAATGCTCGAGTATGCAAGAAGTCTCGGAGACATCCTTATTGTGGGCGTAAACACGGACGAACTGGTCATGAGCTACAAAAGCCAGCCCATAATTCCTTTTGAAGAAAGAATTGCCCTCATGAAGGCGATTAAATACCCTGACATTGTAATTCCTCAGCATTCTCTGGATCATACGGACAAAGTCAAAAAACTGAATTTCGACATTTTCGTTGTAGGTGATGACTGGGCCGGAAAATACGACTATCTGAAGGAACAGGGCGTAGATGTTGTTTATTTCCCCTACGGAAAAGGTGTAAGTTCCACTGAACTGAAAAACAGAATCTATGAGCGTTGGATTCCTTTGAAAAATCAGGCCGATACACACATTCCGGACGATGCAGATACAGGAAGCCAACAGAAGAATTGAACCGGAAGCGGAAGTTTTAAAAACATCTGTTTTGTATCCAACAACAATAAAATACTGTCTTCATTTGCAGAAACAAAAGATTCGATTGCATAATCAAATTGCGCTTTACCGTTTTTTGGTACCATATATTTAATCCCGCAAGCAACGAAATCGTCTGCAAAAAAAATCAATTCCGCAATTCTTATTCCATTTTTGAAATCATGAAATCAACAACAGTTTTGCCTGCGTTTCCTCGGTTCGCCCAAGCCTCATCTTTTGCTTTTTTTCTTGCATCCGCAAGTTCCTTACTATCACTAACAGTACGAATTATTTCAGCAAGATTTGAAAATTGTTCTTCTTTCAATTCCATGCCGAAACTACGAAGTGCCTTAAACTGCCAAATATTCTTTCCATTATCTTTTTCCACAAGATCATAAGCATCATATGGTCTTAAATCCAGTCCTGAATTTACGTACATTACAGGTTTGTCAAAAAGGAAAGTATAATCATAGATGATTCCGGAAAAGTCGGAAACCATGATATCTGATTTTTTCATGGAAAAAATATTATCTACATCATAGTCCCATTCGACATTAGGTTCATTTTCATATCGCTTTTCAAGTTTCGAAAGAACTTCACTCTCTGAAATCTTTGACTGCGGATGAGGACGAACAATCACCCGCATTCCGGAGTCAACAAGAGGATCAAGAAGTTTTTCTCCGTAACGAGACAAAAGCGCATCCTTTCCCCAAGAAGGAGAAACAAGAACCGTGAAAGAATGATTTTCTTCTGATGAAAGAGAGGAAATTTTTGAATCCAACACATCAAGATATGGACAACCTACTGTTACAAGTTCTTTTTCTGGAAGATTTCTCTGAAATTCAAGAGTCCTTATATCAGCTTTTTGATAATCCCCGGAAAGAAGAACTGAATCAAAATAATCAATTCCAAAAAGACGATACATTGTTGCATCACTTGCTGCATGCAAGATATGAGCATAATGTTTCACATTCTTGCTACGTTTAAGCTGATAAACTTGAAGACCAGGAGTTGTCATAAGAACTACACCTGCGCTAAGCATATTCAATTTTGCGAAAGCTGCATTACCTTCTCCTATTACCTCAATCTTTATAAATTTATAATCCTGTTCAAAAACAGGATCTTTATCTGTAGCAACAAAATAAGTTACTTCAGTTTTACGTTTTTCGGCCTCATCCAAAATAGGTTTAAAAGTATTCCAATAGCGTTTGTCTTCACAATAAATAACATATTTTCTATATGATGAATCCACTACTAAACCATCTTTCTTTCCTGAGAAAAAGATTTTTATTTTAAGCCAGGCAGCTTTTCCAATGAAAAACAGTGTTGCTGCAGCTCCAACCAGAATTGAAAAGAGCATACTGCCAGTTCCCGGATCAATATAGAGAAAAAAATCCATCATTTTGCGGCCTCCATTGCCTCTTCTGCGGAAACTCCTTTAACAGCATCAGCAGAAAACACATCGTTTCCGGTTTTGTACCATTGTGGGTCTTTGAAAGTATTTTTATTCTGGTTGTCAGGAGAAAACTTTTCTAAAACTAAACCATAAATACCATTTCCCTTTCCGGAAAAATCAATTGGGTTTTGAGTAAAAGGGTTTACCGGGTTTTCAATAACACCTGAACAAGATAAAGCTGCAACATCAGCATTTGTCATATATGAGACATCTGTTTGGATAGGAAACTGATTTCCGAAATCTTTCACCAGCAATAAAGGATTGAATGTTTCAACTCTTGGTTCAAATGAATCATTCTGCACAACGCGTTGATCTGTTGTAATATTTGTGCCATGATCAGAAACAATGATAATACGAGTATTGTCATATACTCCTGCGCTCTTTAGGTAATCAATCCATTCTCCAATACGCAAAAGAGCGGAAATATTTACATGAAAGGTAGCATCATTACTGTAAGGACCAGAACCAAAATCTGTTACCGTTTTTACAGGAATATAGTCCGGAGCCTCAAGAAATGCAGGTTCATGGGTAGTATCATTCACCATGAAAGTATAAGTGGGACCGACACTTTCAAAACCAGTCAATTCAGGAAGATAGTCCAGAACTGAATATTGTTCAATTAAATTGGAGAAAGTATTTTCTGCTTTCTGAGTACTCCAATACCGTCCGCTATTATAAATCAGACTGCGTAAAAACACCGGTGAAACACGAAGCAATGTATACCATAAAGAATTTATTCGTATCAAATTTGACACGCTGTCTTTTCCCATTATTTCGGGGTGTTCTTCAAGCCATAAATCACTGTAAACACGTTCTGTTGTGACTGCCTTAATTCCAGAATAATCATCAAAAATCGACAAATCTGCAATCCATTGATAATTTGCAAAAGACAAATCTGAAACTGTCACATTATATCCGTGGCTATCAAAAAGGACAGGAATAGCTTTGAGAGCTTCATTATGCTTATTCACCAATGATTCATCAGAACGCTCCATAATTTTCTGCGGGATATAATCATAGCCCCCGAACATAGCAGGCGAAGCCGCCAATGTATTCATGCTGAAAGAAAAAGTATTGGGGTAATAGACAAAGCCAGAAAATTTTTCCTTTAAATCAGGCCTTTCCTCAAAAATAGCAGGAAGAAGAGCATTTACAGCTCTGTCTAAATCAATAATGAAAATATTTTTTTCAGTTTTGGAAAGTTGAAAAACAGGATTTGTTTTTCCTCCAGCATATTCATCACTTTTTCTCAATTCACAATAAGTCTGATACCCTGAAGAGATTTTCGGAAAGAGACTGAGGGAAATGCCCAAAAGGCCTAAACATACACAAGACAAAACGAAAACAAGCCATTTTGTTTTTTTTACCCTCACCAATATAAACACCAGAACGATTACGAGAATCAGGACAAACATATTTACTAGTCCTGAGGTAAATCCTGAATTCACCGCAGCCGCATTGTCAAAAATAAAAGTACTGCTGAAATTTCCATAACCGCCGTCAAACAAGAAAGCATTGACGAGAGCACAAAAAGCTATTGTAGAAAAAAGGATTGAAAACAATGCTCTGATTTTCTTTCCGAAAAGTAAAAAAATACATAGGGGCCATACCAGGCACAGACCTAAACTCTTTTGAAACAATTCAATGATGTACGTCCAAGGAGAATCTACAGATCCTACAAAAGAGAATTCCATGGGGCTGGCCGCTACAGAATTTGAAATGATAAAAAGTCCACACAGGAGTACCAGAACCAAGCAACTGGAAAAGAACAAAGCGAAGGATTTACGGGTATTATTGACAAAAGAGCACAATTCAGTGTTCAGAAGGAAACGAACAAATTTTATCAGTAAAGGAATAAAAAAAACACTGGATAGAATCACAACAAGAGCAATTCGTTTGTAAAAAAAACCTCCATGAACCATCAGCAGATACCAATCTATTGAAACTACTCCAAAACAGACACACAGATAAAACACAAGAAGAGGTTTCTTCATTTTATAAAAAATGTTTTTAATCAGACTGAAGACATTATTCATAGTCCAATACAAAACCAGTCCCGCAGGAGAATTATATAGAATTACCAGGAACAAAAGAGCCATACCATAGATCTGGATTTTGTCTTTTACGAGAGTGTGAATCTTTTTCTGTAAATTCAGTAGGCTGCGATAAAAAAAGATTAA
>JAKSTU010000027.1 GCA_024402435.1 Treponemataceae bacterium | reverse complement strand
AAGCTTGAGTTGTGCTGGTGCACAAGCAAGCCCGCAACGAAAACTTTTGACTCCGACGGGCATGTCTTTTGGGAATGTTGAAAAAGTGTGGCATTTTGAGCAATAAAAACAAGTTTTTGTCGTAGGATTTTTACAGTGAATCTATAGAGTTGGAGAGATATTTCGACTTCATTCGCTGCGCTCATTGCGCTCAATATGACAGCGGGTGCATTCAGTGTGTTTGGTTTTTCGGGCTTTGCTCAAGTTGTGCAGGGGCGTTGCGGGGGCGGAAAACTTTTACCATGGTCGGGCCCCCGCACGGTGGGTAGCGGAAGACAAGACAAAGCGGAGCAGGAGACAAAGCTTGCTTTGGCTCTTGTGGAGCGACTCTTGGCTGGAGCGCAGGGCGGTTGTCCGCCCTTTGTGAAAAAATTATTCAGATTTATGCATAAAAATACAAAATTGCTTTACAAAAAACAGAAAATTCTATATAAAGAAACACGAGCCAAAGGGTTGCCTCAAATATTTGAAGGCAACTTTTTTTTTTGGCATGAACAAATCCGGAAACCAAGACAAAAGCACTGCAAAAACAGTGCGGTACTTCTGTCTTTGCAAATCTGCGTTGCAGATATTGCCAATATACTTGTTCGCTTACGCGGACGTAAAAAAGTCAGTTTCAAATCTTATGATTTGTCATTGACTTTTTGTAGGAGATTCATATGAAATCTTTGGTAAAAAAAAGCCTGGCTGTACTTTTGGTTGTAAGCCTCGCTTGTTTTGCATTTGCCGGCGGAAAAAAAGAGACTAAAGCCGCTGCAACAAGCAAAATTGTAAACGTAATGGTTGAGGTTGAAGTAGAAAGCCTCGATCCCCAGGAAGCAACAGACGGTACTTCTTTTGAAGTAATCGCAGACTTTACTGACGGTCTTATGCAGATGAATGCAGACGGTTCAACAGCATTTGCTCTTTGTGCTGATGAAACTGTTTCTGAAGACGGACTCACATATATTTTCAAAATCCGCGAAGATGCATTCTGGTCAAACGGTGATCCCGTTACAGCTGACGACTTCGTTTTCGGATGGCAGCGCGCTGTAGATCCCAAAATCGCTTCTGAATACTCTTACATGCTGTCAGACATCGGACAGGTCAAAAACTCTTTCCAGATTATTGAAGGAACAATGCCTGTAACAGCACTGGGTGTTACAGCAGTAGACAGCAAAACACTCAAAGTAGAACTGGAAGTTCCTGTTTCATACTTTGAAAAAATCCTGTACTTCCCCACATTCTATCCTGTAAACCGCGCATTCTATGAAAAATGCGGTGCATCTTATGCAACAAGCGCAGACACAGTTCTTTCAAACGGTGCATTCATCCTTACAGAATACCAGCCTGCAGCACTCAGCTTCAAAATGGTAAAGAACGAGAAATACTACGATGCTGACAAAATCAAAATTGACGGACTGAACTATCAGGTAATCAAAGACAGCCAGCAGGCTCTGCTTTCATACCAGAACGGCGACCTTGACATCATCAAACTGTCAGGTGACCAGGTTGACCAGGTTAAAGACGATCTTGAATTCATAACAATCGGTGCAGGTTATCTGTGGTACATCAGCCCCATGATGCAGAATGTTCCCGAACTTGCAAACCTGAATCTGCGCATGGCAATTACACATGCAATCAACCGCGAGGCAATCGTTGACAATGTTGTAAAAGACGGTTCACTTGCTACTTACACAGCTGTTCCTTCTCAGTATGCTTTCTCTGACGAAGGTGAAGACTTTACTCTGGTTCAGAAAGAATTCCCTGAATACTGCGATTACGACCTTGCAAAAGCAACAGCTTTCTACAATGCTGCAAAAGCAGAACTGGGAAAATCATCTTTCACATTCGAAATGATCGTAGATGATACAACAATTCAGCAGAATGTTGCCGCTGTTATCAAAGAGCAGCTTGAAAAAGCACTGCCCGGTCTGACAGTTGATCTGCGTGTAGAACCCAAAAAACAGCGCGTTAACGACATGCAGGACGGAACATTTGAACTTGGTCTGACACGTTGGGGACCTGACTATGCAGACCCCATGACATACCTGGGAATGTGGGTTACAAACAACTCAAACAACTACGGATTCTGGAGCAATGCAGAATACGATGCAATCATCGATTCATGCGTAACAGGCGAACTGGCTCAGAAACCTGCAGAACGCTGGGCTGCTCTCAAAGCTGCAGAAGCACTGGTTCTGAAAGATGCAGTTATTTTCCCCGTTTACCAGCAGTCTGATGCATGTATGGTAAGCTCAAAAGTAAACGGCATTGAATTCCATGCTGTTGCTTTGAACCGTGTATTCAAAAATACAACAAAAAACTGATTTGAATATTAGTGGGAGTCTCTAGAAATTGCAGTTTCTAGAGATGCCCCAGTTTAGTATCAGCTGGGACTGTGCGGAGGTTTGGACTTTTGCGCAGTCCCTTTGGTGTTTTTTCGAGGTTGTTTTGCGTAAATATATTCTAAAAAGAATTTTTATTTCGATTCTGACACTCCTGGCAATCACATTGGTATTGTTCATTCTTCTTCAGCTGATGCCGGGTTCTCCTTTCAATGATGAAAAGCTTAATGCCGACCAGAAAGCTTCTTTGTATGCAAAATACGGACTGGACAAACCGGTAATCGTTCAGTTCTTCAAATATGTTGGAAACATGTTCAAAGGTGATTTCGGGGTAAGCTACAAAATCAGCAAGAATACGCCGATTTCTCAGCTTATTGCCCAACGTCTTCCTGTTTCCATTGACATCGGTTTCCGCGCCGTTGCACTCGGTGCTCTTATCGGTCTGATTCTTGGAATCGTGGCCGCTGTTTTCTCCCACACGATTTGGGATACAATTTCTACAATCATTTCGGTTCTGGGCGTTTCAATTCCCAGTTATGTTTTTGCTCTTGCCTTGAGTTACCAGTTCGGTTTCAAACTCAAGTGGTTCCCGATGCTTTATTCCACGTCAAATCCGTTTGCTTCGTCTGTTCTGCCCAGCATTTCTCTGTGCATGTTCACAATGGCATCAATTGCCCGCTTTACACGAACTGAAATGATTGAGGCTTTGGACAGTGAATACATGCTGCTTGCAGAAAGCAAGGGAATTTACGGTGCGCGCCTGATTTTCCGTCATGCTCTCAGAAACACACTTATTCCGATCATTACAGTTCTTGCGCCTCTCATTGTTGATCTTATGACAGGTTCTCTGGTTGTTGAAAAGATTTTCTCAATTCCGGGAGTCGGTTCGCTGCTTGTAACTGCAATTCAGTCAAACGACTACAATGTTGTTATTTCTCTCAGTTTCATATACAGCGCAATGTACATCGGCATCATGCTGGTAGTTGATATTCTTTACGGAATCATTGACCCGCGCATCAGAGTTTCGGAGGCAGTAAATGACTAAGCGGAAAAATGCAGCGGCCGCAACTGCCGCAAAACCTGAAGTTAAGACAGAAATCAAACCTGCAGGATTTTTTGAAGACGATTTCAAACTTAAGACTGACACATCAAGCACAAAAATCGATTCCAATTTTGCCTCTTTGGGATACTGGACAGAAGTCCGCAAACGGTTCTTTTCCAATGCAGGTGCGGTTGTTGCTTTAAGTTTCATTCTGGTCATCGTGCTTTTTGCAGCATTCGGTCCGGGAATGAACAGCTATTCTTATTCAAGCCAGGATCTGGACCAGAAAAACTATGCGCCCCGTGTTCCGGGACTGGAAAAGCTTGGAATCTTCAACGGTGAAGAAAAAATGAAGACCACAAGCGGTGTAAAAATCATCAATCTGTACGAAAAAAACGGAAACAATGATGTTTACTACTGGTTCGGAAGTGACGTACTCGGTCGTGACATCTGGACCCGCACTTGGATGGGAACCCGCATTTCTCTTTATATTTCCGTTGTTGCTGTTCTGATTGACGTGCTTCTCGGACTGACTTTCGGACTTGTTTCCGGTTATTTCGGCGGTGTGGTTGACAGCGTAATGCAGCGTTTTGCAGAAATTGTAAACGGTATTCCGCGTCTTGTAATTGTTACTCTGCTTATGCTGATTCTTAAGCCCGGTATTGCAACGATTATTTTTGCACTGATGATTACTGGCTGGATCGGTATGCAGCGCATTGCCCGTGCAGAAATGCTCAAACTGAAGGAACGAGAGTTTGTTCTTGCTAGCCGCACTTTGGGAAGCGGAAATCTTGCAATCATTTTCCGCGAGATTCTGCCAAATATCATCGGGCCGGTAATTACTCAGACAATGTTCTCGATTCCTACTGCAATCTTTACGGAAGCTTTTCTGTCTTTCGTAGGTTTGGGAATTCCTGTTCCCCAGTGCAGTCTGGGTTCTTTGATAAGTGACGCTTTCAACAGCTTTACAACTCATCCTTATCAGATTATTCCGCCGGTAATTGTTCTTGCTCTGCTTATGCTCAGTTTCAACATTCTTGCAGACGGTCTGCGCGAAGCACTCGATCCCAAAATGAAGGAAGGCTGATATGGCAACTACAGAAAACGACGTGATTTTGAGCGTAAAAGATCTTTCCATTTCTTTCAAAACAACAGCCGGTCTTGTTCATGCAATCCGGGGTGTAAATCTTGATCTTCACCGCGGCGAAACTGTGGCAATCGTAGGCGAATCCGGAAGCGGTAAATCTGTTACAACAAAGGCTGCCATGGGCATTCTTGCAAAAAATGCGGTTGTCAATTCAGGAAGCATCATTTACAGGGAAAAGGCTGAAGACGGCAGCATTACCGAGCATGACATTCTTAAGATGAACACAAAAGACGTGCGCCGGAAACTGAACGGAAAGCAGATTGCAATGGTTTTTCAGGATCCCATGACATCTTTGGATCCGACTATGACAATCGGCAAGCAGATTATGGAAAGCATGATCTATCATTACAAGACACCGAAGAAAGAAGCCTGGGCAAAAGCTGTGGAACTTTTGAACGAGGTTGGTATTGTCGATGCGGAAAAACGCATGAAAAACTATCCTCATCAGCTTTCCGGCGGAATGAGACAGCGCATTGTAATTGCCATTGCTTTGGCCTGTAACCCGGAGCTTCTGATCTGTGACGAACCTACAACAGCTTTGGACGTAACCATTCAGGCACGCATTCTGGACCTGATCCGCAAAATCCAGAAGGAACGGAATCTTTCTGTTATTTTCATTACGCACAACTTCGGCGTTGTTGCAAAAGTTGCGGACTACATCAATGTTATGTACGCAGGAAAAATCGTGGAGCGGGGCACAAGTGAAGAAGTGTTCTTTGATCCGCGTCATCCCTACACTTGGGGACTTCTTTCTGCAATGCCTGATCTTGATACGTCAAGCGCACGTCTTTACACGATTCCCGGTTCACCGCCGAATCTGCTTCATGCTGCCCCCGGTGATTCTTTTGCACCGCGCAACATTTTTGCACTGAACATTGATCAGCGTCTTGAGCCGCCCATGTTCAGGATAACGGATACTCATTATGCGGCAACATGGCTTCTTGATGAACGCGCACCAGAAGTTGAAATGCCGGCGGAACTTAAAGACCGTATTGCACAGATGAAAAAGGAGGCCGCGCTTTATGCAGCTGAATAACGAAAAAGAATCTGTAAAAGCCGGCAACAAAGGGCAGCCGTTGCTGGAAGTGAAAAATCTGAAGCAGTATTTCAAGATGTCCAACACTTTTACGGTAAAGGCTGTTGATGATGTTTCCTTCAAAGTTTATCAGGGCGAAACTTACGGTCTTGTTGGCGAAAGCGGAAGCGGCAAAACGACCATCGGCCGCAGCATAATCCGTCTGTACGATCCAACAGCCGGTGACATTGTCTTTAACGGAGAAAACATTTCCGGAAAACTTACAGCTTCTGCAAAAAAGAATCTCCGTACGGGAATGCAGATGATTTTTCAGGATCCTATGGCATGCCTCAATCCACGTAAAAAAGTCGGAGAAATCATCGGTGAAGGTCTGGACATTCATCATATGTATTCAAGCCGTGAAGAACGGGACGCAAAAATCCATTCGATTCTGCAGAAAGTGGGGCTTTCAAGCGACCATGTGGACCGTTATCCGCACCAGTTTTCAGGCGGTCAGCGTCAGCGCGTCGGTATTGCCCGGGCACTGATCATGAATCCCAAAATGATTATTGCCGACGAGTGCATCAGTGCTCTGGACGTTTCCATTCAGGCACAGGTTGTGAACTTGCTCAAGGACATTCAGGCGGAAACCGGCATGTCTTTTCTGTTCATTGCCCACGATCTGAGCATGGTAAAGTACATAAGCGACAGAATCGGTGTTCTGCACCTTGGGCATCTGGTAGAAACCGGAACCACTCAGGAGATTTTCTCAAACCCGATTCATCCTTACACAAAGAGTCTGATGTCTGCAATTCCGCGGCCTAATCCGGTTGTGGAAAAGAACCGCCAGATTGAAACTTACAATTATGCCACCAGCGGTATTGATTACCACAAAGGTACGGAGCATTTTGTAACGCCAAATCACAGCGTACTTGCTACAGACGAAGAACTGGCCCGCTGGACAAAGTGATTGCAAGGCTACCGTGTTGCGCAGAATGAACGCAGTTTCCGCCCTAACTTGTCATGTTGGACGAAGCAAAAGCTGAGAGTGCCCCAACTTGTCATGTTGAGCGGAACGAACGTAGTGATGCGAATACTTTGTCATGTTGAGCGCAACGAACGTAGTGAGTGAAGTCGAAACATCTTTCAAACTCCCGCTTTGTGGAGCCCCTTCGGCCAAAAAACTTCGTTTTACTGCGCGGGATGACACAGGTGTAGTGTCTATTGTCCGTATTTCCGCAATAATTCTTCCCGGTTCTGGACATCTGCTTTTCTGTAAATGCGGCAGACATAATTGTTTACAGTTTTTGTAGAAATAAACAGCTCTTCTCCAATCTGTTCGTTTGTCTTGCCTTGCAGAACCGCTTCAAAAATCGTTTTTTCCTGATTTGTAAAACCGTCAATCAGATCAACAAGCTGAATCTGAACATTTTTCATTTCATTTTCCAGATATGTCTGTCCGCGTTTTACTGTTTCAAGACAACGCAGAAGATTTTTCTCGCTGGAAATTTTAGAAATGTAGCCCGACGCTCCGCTTTCAATTGCCTGAAGCACATAACCGCTCGTGTTGTACATTGAATAAATGACGCACTTTATGTTTTTGTAGTTTCCGGTAATTTCCTTGCACAATGCAAATCCGGTTTCTCCCGCCAGCTGAATGTCAATTATGATAATTTCAGGCAGAAGCTGACTTTTTTTGCCCAGAAGTTTCAGCTGGTTGAGACAGTCTGCGGAATTGGAAAAACTGTTGACTACTTTCCAGGAACTGTTTGTTTCAAGCCATTCTTTCAAGCCGAACCGCACAATGCTGTGATCATCTACAATGTATAAAGTGTTTTCCATAATGACTTCCTTTAATTTTTGTCGGTCTGAATCCTGATTGAAATTTCAAATCCGTGACCCGGCTCACTCTGAAAATCCACCGTGGCTCCTATCAGTTTTGCCCGTTCAATGATGTTCTGCAGTCCGAAATGTATTTTGCTGCGGTTTTTCCGGACAGATTTGAGGTCGCAGCCGATTCCGTCATCAGAAATAAAAACGGCCATTCCCGTTTTTTCTTCCATATTGCTGTTCCGTATCCAAATCTGACAGTCAGTTGCATAGGAATGTTTTTCAATATTCGTCAAAGCTTCCTGAATAATGCGGAAAAGATTCTGACTTGTTTCTTTGTCCAATACAGGGTAGGTGAAATTTTCATCAATTTTGACTTTGCACGGAACATGAGTCCGTTCAATAAACTGAAGGACAATGGACTGAATGATTGATACCAGCTCAATCTGTGCGTTGTTTCCGTCTTCGTGGGTCGTAAGTTCTGCAGGCGTAAGGTTATAGCAGATGTTTCTGAGTTTTATCACGCAGTCAGTTGCAAGCCGGATAACATCGTTTTTTGTTGCTTCAGTTTCTTCATCCGTTTTCAGCAGTTCAGTTTTCAGTCTGATTGAACGTATGTCCTGTATAATGGAATCGTGAATGTCCCTGCTGATTTTTCCCCTTTCAGCTTCCTGAATTCCGAAGATGAATTTTTTGTCTTTCTTGAGCTGATTGCTTTTGTTTGAAAGATGACCGATCCATAACAGAAGAATTACAACAATCAGTACAAGAACTCCGATTATGCAGATAAAGACTGACAGAAATCCAATTGAAATCAAACCTTTCCCTTTTTCTTCTTCAATTTCCCATTGAATGATTTTTGAAATGTTGGACAAATCATCTTTTTCAAAATTCATTTTTTCCGGAAGATAATTTGAAACATTGCGGATTCTGCCTTCAGAAAACTGCATTACATCGGATTTATCGGGAGTTATGAAAAGCAGAAAATCTTTTTCGGCAATAATGCGCGGATTATAAAACCAGTTTCCGAAAATCTGAACCTGGGAAAGTGCATCAGGCTGTTTTTTTACAGTGTCGCCTTTTGGGTCAGTAATAAGAACAAGGGATGAACATTTGTCATCGTCTGCACATTGGGAAACACCCCATAATCCTTCATTGTTTGCGTAAAGCCTGCATGAAGAAACGAACTGAGAATTCACATTGAACAGATTTTCTGTCGTGTAATTGCCGTTGAATTCAGGTTTTGCGCCGAAAACATTGCAGGAGTCTGAGTTCCCTCCGGTTCCGGACAAGGAAAAATAAAAAGTATTTGTGTTGCCGTCAAAACAGATGCTCGAAACGTTTTTTTCGGATGATGTAAGCAAGGCTTTTGATGGAAAAAGTTTTTCCGGATTTGATGAAGAATCCGCCGGAATTGCAAGAATTTCGTGCAATCCCTTTTTGCCGTCTTCTGAAAATTCTTCCAGACAGTCAACAAAAACATGTTTCCCGTCTTTGCTGACGCAAAAATCAAATACAGTTGTTCCCGGATTCAACACTTTGTATGTGACAGACAAAGTCACAGGATTGAATTTGTAGAGAACCAGCTGATCTCGCACAGTTTCATAATCAACGTAAGAATCCGGCTTGTCAAAAATCAGATAAGTCAGTGTGGACAAAAAATAAAAATTCCCTTTTTCGTCAAAATCCCAGAATTTTTTTCCGTACAGATCGTAAATGTTTCTGGGCACGAAATTTCTGTTGATTTTATAGTTTTCCGAGTCAAGAAAATCCGGAGTCACCAATAATTCGATGTAGTCACCGTCCGGAGAAGTGTAACGCAGGTTTCCTTTGGCGTCGCAGGAATAAGTTCCTTTTGCATCAGAGGGAATTTCTGAATATTTGCATTGGAAGAATAATTCAGTGGCAGACAAATTCCAAAAAAATAATGACAGAATGATACTCAGGAAAAATTTTGCAGTTCTGTTGTCCATGTTTGTGATTATAAGCACATGAAAATAAAAATCTATGAAAACTGAAAAATCGGGCAAAAATTGTGATTGTCAATCACCGTTTTTGTATACCAATTATGTTTTTTGGATAGTAAAGTTTCCGCACAATAAAGGCGTGATAAAAATGTCATGCCATCCATGGCTCGCCGCTAACGCGGTGTTTTTAAAGGAGAAAGCAATGAAAAAAATTTTGAAAATTACGGCAATTGCTGCATTTGCTGTTTTGTCACTGACTGTTACATCATGTAACTGGGGAAAACCGAAAAATCCTGGAACACCCAAAAATATTGACTTCAGAAACAAGGATTCAAGCGGAAAAGTTGTTCCTTTCAGAAGTACAGCTCCTGAAAATCCCGAGTTTAACAAAAAATTTGTGGCTGATATTCCTGAATTCGACAGACATTCTTTCTACAAGGTTACAAAAGAAATCAACGGAAGTATTTACAATGAGGCTGAATTTGATGTTGTTTCTTCCAAAGAAGAACTTGAAGCATTTGCAGATAATGTAAAGATTACAAGTGACGATGACGGATTCCAGCTGGAATTTGCTGCACCAGAGGGCTTTGCAGAAGTTGATTTCTGGAGTTTGGCTTACGTTGACGGAAATGGTTATAACTCAACCTGTATAACCAAAGACGATGCACCAGGGGCTCTTAAAGACGGAAAATTGACTGTGGTTTATCCCTTGGTAATCAAAGGTGAATCTGCATACTTCCATGTTCAGTTTGCCTCTACGGGCATCACTGATACAAAACACTGGGAAGCACAGCTTTATTTCTCCGTAAAACCTGAAAACGGACTGGGCTGTGTTGAAGACTTGCCTCTTGCTTTCAATCCCGCTGATTATCTGGAAATTGTTGACGGTCATGTCCTCAAGATTTCCAAAATGATTCCTCCTATGGCAAAGAACCTTACACATTCTTTCATTTTGAACGAGCAGGACAAAGGAACAAAACCTTATGGAGAAGTAGATGATTATGCTGTTGTCAACAGTTTGGGATGTGTTATCGGAGAAGAAGCTTCTGTTTTAGAAACTGATGCATGTGCTGAAGAAAAAGCAATCGAATTTACAATTGATTTGAATGACTACACGGAATATTCTGATGCTTATGTAGGCCGCGTCGGAAGCAACGCAAACATGGATTATATCTGGGCAATGTTCCACTGGTCCTACTCATTGGATAAATTCCCGGGATACACTTTCTCAACTCCCAGCCTGGTTTCAAACGTTGTGCCCAACACAGTGTTCAGAACGGAAAACCAGTAATTGCAGACAGCTGATTTGTAAAGTGTGACCGGCATGCCGGTTCCATTTGTCATGCGCTTTTCAAAGCCTGATTCCTGAACTTAAGGAGTCAGGCTTTTTTCTTGCAAACCGGAAAAATCAGCATGGCTGGTACAGATGTGCCATAGAAACAAAAAAAGCCCGTTCATCACAGCATCTGCTGCAAAGGACGGGCTTTGTACTGTCAGACTGCTGATTCAATCAGGCAGTCCGGCGGCAGTTATTTGATTCTTTTGTATCCGTAAACTGCAAGGTCTCCCAGTTCTTCTTCAATGCGGAGAAGCTGATTGTATTTTGCCATGCGGTCTGAGCGTGATGCTGAACCTGTTTTGATCTGTCCGGAGTTTGTAGCAACTGCAATGTCTGCAATTGTTGCATCTTCTGTTTCACCTGAGCGGTGTGATGTAACAGATGTGTATCCGTGGCGGTGAGCCATTTCAATAGCATCCAGAGTTTCTGTAAGAGAACCGATCTGGTTTACTTTGATAAGGATAGAGTTTGCGCAACCCAGTTCGATACCTTTTTTCAGGTATTCTACGTTTGTTACGAACAGGTCGTCACCAACCAGCTGGCATTTTGCACCGATTTTGTCTGTAAGGAGTTTCCATCCTTCCCAGTCGCTTTCAGCCATACCGTCTTCGATTGAGTCGATGGGGTATTTGTTAACCAGTTCTTCAAGGTATGCAGCCTGTTCAGCGCTTGTGCGTTTTTTACCTGCAGCACCTTCTTTCCATGTGTAGTCGTAAACACCGTCTTTGTAGAACTCTGAAGAAGCACAGTCCATAGCGATTTTTACGTCTTTTCCGGGTTCGTAACCGGCTTTCTTGATTGCTTCTACGATTGTAGAAAGAGCATCTTCTGTTCCTTCAAGAGCAGGAGCAAATCCACCTTCGTCACCAACAGCTGTTGAAAGACCGCGTGCTTTGAGAACTGCTTTCAGTGAGTGGAAAACTTCTGTACCCATGCGGATACCTTCTTTGAATGAAGGAGCTCCAACGGGGCGAATCATGAATTCCTGGAAACAGATAGGAGCATCTGAGTGAGCACCTGCGTTGATGATGTTCATCATAGGAACGGGCAGTGTGAAAGTGTTTGTTCCGCCGATATAGCGGTAGAGAGGCATACCCAGGTAGTCTGCAGCTGCTTTTGCAACAGCGAGAGAAACACCAAGAATAGCGTTTGCACCCAGATTTGACTTTGTTTTTGTTCCGTCGAGAGCGATCATTTTTTTGTCGATGTCGCGCTGTGCCAGAACAGACATTCCTACGATTGCGGGAGCGATAACTTTGTTTACGTTATCTACAGCTTTCTGAACACCTTTTCCAAGGTAGCGGCTTTTGTCGCCGTCACGGAGCTCAAGAGCTTCGTTTTCACCGGTAGAAGCACCGGAGGGAACTGATGCACGGCCGAATGCGCCGCTTTCTGTGTAAACGTCTACTTCAACAGTAGGGTTTCCGCGAGAGTCCAGAACTTCGCGACCAATAATTCTTTCGATAATCATTGTATATCTCCTGTAAAAAAGATTTCCTAAAAGATTACCGTGAATATAGCATTTTTCTTTTCTTTATTCCAGTGTGTTTTTGACAGTGCTTTTCTGTCTTCGGAAAAGGGCAAAACAAATCTTTCATTCTCTAATCGCTATGCACGCAAACCTGATTCTGATAAGATAAGGCAAGGAAAAATCAAATGACAAATACTGACTGGTCAGAAGTTTTGGTTCAAGCTCTCCCTTATTTCAAAAAATGGGTGGGCAAAGTTGTTGTTGTAAAATACGGCGGAAACGCCATGCTTGATGACGAACTCAAAAAAGCCGTCATGGAAGACATTGTTCTTCTCAGCACAATCGGTATCCGTGTTGTGCTTGTTCACGGCGGTGGTCCCGAAATCAACAATATGCTCAAAAAAGTGGGCAAAGAGTCCAAGTTCATCAACGGATTGCGCTACACTGACGAAGAGACCATGGAAATTGTAGAAATGGTCCTTACCGGCAAGCTGAACAAAGAAATCGTAAGCATTCTGCAGCAGAACGGCGGAAATGCCGTCGGATTGAGCGGCGTTGACAGCGGTCTTCTCCGTGCAAGAAAAATCGACAAGAATGACGGAATTGATTACGGCTGTGTAGGCGAAGTTACAGAAGTCCGTCCTGAAATCATAACATCTTTGCTTGAGCAGGATTTTATCCCGGTAATTTCAACTGTAGCCATGGGTGAACAGGGTGATGACAATCACTACAACATCAATGCTGATACGGCCGCGGCAAAAATCGCAGTGGCTCTCAAAGCAGAAAAGTTCGTACAGCTTACAAACGTTCCCGGTGTTCTCCGTGATGTAAACGATCCTACAAGCCTTATCAAACGCATTGACCGTGTTGCAATCCCTTCAATGATTGCAACCGGTGTAATTTCAAGCGGAATGATTCCGAAAATTGAATGCTGCCAGACAGCGCTCAACGGCGGAGTTCCACGCACTCACATCATTGACGGCCGTGTTCCTCACAGTCTGCTGATCGAAATGTTCAGTGACCGTGGCATCGGTACAATGATCCACTGATTTATCAGGGTTTGATTCCTTTTACAAGACGCGGCATTCCGGCAAGATCCTGTGCAATTTCCACATGATCAAAGCCGGCAGCCTCCAAAAGGACTGCAGCATCTGCCGCGTTGTATTCTCCCGTTTCAAGCAGAAAGATTCCTCCCGGAGCAAGCAGTTCCTCAGCCTGCGGAACAAGCCTTCTTATGAGCGCAAGCCCGTCAGTGCTGGTGCCGTCGTCTCCGTTCAGTGCAAGCATGGGTTCGCTTCGGCCGTCAAGCAGAAGGGATTCGGCAACGGCGCGGGGAACATAAGGCGGATTTGAAAGGACTGCCTGGAGTTTGCCTTTGTATCGGGGCAAAAGTGGCGCTGCCAAATCTCCATGCAAAAAATTTATTCCGCCGGCAGCAAGGGATTCTGCGTTTTTCCGCGCAACGGCCAGCGCGGCTTCAGAAATGTCAGTGGCAAAACAGTTTATGTTTTTTGCCGGATCCAAGTTCAGGGATTTGAGTACGGAAATTGCAATGCAGCCGCTTCCTGTGCAGATGTCGGCAAAAAACAGCGGATTCCCGGCGGAAAATTCTTTGCTTCGGATGCGGGGCTGCAGAAAATCCAGTGCATGTTCTACAAGCAGTTCCGTGTCCGGTTTGGGAATAAGCACGTCCGGTGTAACAATAAAGTCAAAGCCGAAAAATTCCTTGTGTCCCACAAGGTAGGCAACGGGCAGGCCGGTAAGCCGTTTTTCTGCAAGTTCTTTCAGTACGGAAATTTCCGGCTCTGTCAGAACACGGTCAAAGTTTATCAGAAGATGAGTCCGGTCTGTCTCCAGCACATGACACAGAAGCAGGTCTGCATCCAGACGCGGAGTCTGCCTTACCGGTTCAACAGGCGCGGCGGCAAAAAGGGCAGAAAGCGCATTCTGTGCCATTCGTACAGAAGAGCCCGCATTCAAGCATAAAATCTGATTCATCATTTTATCCTGATTCAAAAATCCGGATCAGTTGGCGCTGTTGGCTTCCTTAAGCTGTTCCTCTTTTGCGTAAATGCAGAGTGCATCAATCATTTCGTCCATGTAACCCTGAACAAACTGATCCAGTTTGTACAAAGTCAGGTTGATGCGGTGGTCTGTAACCCGGTTCTGTGGAAAGTTGTAAGTTCTGATGCGTTCGCTGCGGTCTCCGGAACCTACCATGCTTTTTCTTGCAGCGGCACGTTCCGCATTTTTCTTGCTTTCTTCAAGATCAAAAAGTCTGGCGCGCAGAACACGGAAAGCTTTTTCTTTGTTTTTCAGCTGACTTTTCTGATCCTGTTGAATTACTACAAGTCCTGTAGGAATATGTGTAAGACGGACTGCTGAGTCAGTAGTATTAACGCACTGTCCGCCGGGACCACCTGCGCGCATTACGTCAACACGCACGTCTTCAGGTCTGATTTCAATATCAGTTTCTTCTGCTTCGGGCAGAACGGCTACAGTAACTGCAGAAGTCTGTACACGGCCCTGTGCTTCAGTTTCGGGAACACGCTGAACACGGTGAACACCGCTTTCATAGCGCATGGAACCGTAGACATATTTTCCGTTCACACTGAAACTGATTGATTTGTAACCGCCGACTTCACTTTCGCTGGTATCCATTATCTCGTATTTCCAGCCTTTCATGTCGGCATAACGTGTGTACATGCGGAAAAGATCCGCAGCAAAGAGAGAGGCCTCGTCACCGCCGGTACCGCTTCGTATTTCCATGATGATGTTTTTTTCTTCCAGCGGATCAGGCGGAATAAGAAGCATTTTTATTTTGTCTTCAAGAACAGGCTGTTTTTCTTCAAGCTCGCGCAATTCTTCGCGGGCCATTTCCTTCATGTCGTGGTCTTCTTCTTCTGTAATCAGGATTTTTGCATCCTCAATGCCCTGCAGAATTTCTTTGTATTCCGCATAAGCTTCCATAACGGCAGAAAGGTGGGAATGTTCGCGCATTACATCTTTGTAGCGCTTCTGGTCTTTGATCAGTTGAGAATCTTGAATCAGTTCAGTCACTTCTTCATAACGGTGTGACATTTCTTCCAGTTTCTTTAAAAGCATGGCTTACTTTAGCAAATATCAGCCTTTTTTGCTACCTGGAAACAATATCTGCAATCTGCTGAAAATGACAAAAAAGTGGAAAGAATGGAGTTTTTTGATTAATTGACTTCTACTCGAATTTGCATATATAATCTCTCCCATGGGTGTTACAACTAGTCAGCAAATTTCACATTACTACGATGTTTATCGTGACACAGAGATAACTTTTTCCAAAGAAGTGATTAGTACACTCAATGTGGATCCGCGTCAGATTTATGTAAAGTGCCCTGGTGCTCAGTGGCCCTGCATCATCAATTCAACTTCTCTGATGCAGGCACGCATCATCATCGGAACAAAGGGCGGAGCTTATGCCCAGCTTTCAAAAGAAAATGCAACATGCAGCCTCCGTTTCTGCTTTATTTCTCCCGATGGCCAGCCGATCAGTTTTTTCGTAAGCAGCCGTGTTTCAAACATTGCTCCCTACATGAATTCTTCAGATCTGGCAATCATCACTCTGTATTTTACCCAGCGTCCGCCGGATGACCTGATTGAAAGCGTGGGCAAACTGCTTGAAGCAAATGTCAACGCAATCCGCCGCAAAGAAGAACGTATTCTGATCAACGAAGAATCCAAACGCCGTCTGGGCCTTTTAAAAGAAGAAACCGTAGTTTTCATTCAGAATGTTCCCCGCCACTGCATTATCCGCGACATGTCTTTTTCCGGAGCAAAGATTATTCTTCTGGGACTTGCACAGTTCCTTAAAGACAAAGAAGCCATAATCCGCTTTGATTTTGAAGATTCCCGCGAGCCTATCGGTGTAAAAGGTGTTATCGTAAGTGCGGACTCAATCCAGGGCCGCAAAGACCTGGTTGCCCTTTCAATCCGTTATGATGAAAAATCAGTTCCGATTGCATATAAACTTCGCATAAACAACTATGTAACGTCTGTGCGCAAAAAGCAGCTTGACCAGAGCATGTCCGTTTCTTCAATGGGGCCTGCTCCAGTTCAGTCTGCAGCAGCAGCCCAACCAGCAGCTTCTGCCCAACCGGCTGCCGCTCAGCCTGCCGCAGCTCAGTCTGCTTCTGCACAGCCCGCCGGTTCAGCACCCGCTGCTGCGCCTGCACAGAACACAGCTTCTGCAAATCCGGCTCCCAAGGCTGAATAATCATATTTCATTAGAAGGAATTTCTCATGAATCCAGTAAATCCTCTTGATTCCGTTGTGTTCATCAATCTGCCGGAAGGTTTTTCGCTTTCCAAAGAAGCAATGCACATTGATACAACAATTCCGCTTCCTGTTCAGCTGCAGATAAAAGACGGAGTTGTTCAGCGTGATTTTTCTCCTGCCGAGCTTACTCAGGAAATGATTCTGGCGGGAATTCTTACTGTTCTCGCTTATGACAAGGACAATGCCCACATTCAGTACTACAGGAGTGTGCTCAATTCTGCCCGCCCGAACCTTAAAAAGGAACTGACAGAGGCTGCAATTCTCAAGGCAAAGAACGAAGATTATGACATTGCGGAAGAGATTTTTGAAGCATTGCGGGGCCTTGATCCTGAAGACATGGCAATTGTGCTCAATACTGCACTGTTTTTTGACCAGCGGGCAGAATCCTACAGACGTTCCGGACTGCTGGAAGATGCAGAAGCTTATGACGATGATGCCAACCGCTATTACAGGCTGGCAATGGAAGCTGAACCTGCAATTCCGGATGCTTTTTTCAATGCTGCATTCTTCTACCTTAAACAGAGAAATTATTCCCGCGGAAAAGAATGCCTTGAAACATATCTTTCTCTCACATCCGGAATGACGGAAGAAGAACTGGGCGAAAGCGGTCAGTACAAGAAAAAGCGCGCAAGAGAAATTGTAGAAGATATTTCAAGACGCAATCTTGATGACGAACTTTTCAAGAGTGCTTACGATTTTATTTCCATGGGTGAAGAGCAGAAAGGTCTGGAAAAAATCCGCGAATTTATAGAGAAGAATCCTGAAATTTGGAACGCCTGGTTCATGTTGGGCTGGGGGCTCCGGCGAATGGAACGCTACGAAGATGCAAAAGCCGCCTTTGAGGAGGCAATTCATCTTGGCGGCAACAATACTGATACTTTTAATGAAGTTGCAATCTGCTGCATGGAACTGGGACTTTATGACAAAAGCCGCAAATATCTGATGCAGGCTCTTGAACTGGAGCCGGAAAACACGAAAATCATGTCGAATCTGGGAATCCTTGCTCAGCACGAAGGTGATGTTTCAACGGCCCGCCGCTTCTTTTCTGCAGTTCTGGAGTTTGACCCGGATGATCAGATTGCGCTGCAGGCTTTGGACAGCATGGAATGATCTGACAGAATCACAGCATGTTCAGTGAGGCGGGCATTTCAAAAGATGCAGTGACCGCCTGCCGCTGGCTGCCAGTTGAATTTGTCAGGTTCTTCAGTTTTTTACGGGTGTCAGGTCAATGGTGTCGCCCGGCTGAATGCCCGCTTTGTCAAACCATCCCTGTGGTACTTCAAGCGCATATCGGCAGGAAACCGTGCTGACTACGGAAGCAAGGCTGAAAGGTGTCATGTCGTAGATGTTCCGGATTGTGCCGCGGGAATCAATGTATGCGATTGAAAGCGGGTGGGGCGTGTTCTTCATCCAGAAGGACAGACGCTGGTCTTTTTCAAAAACAAAAAGCATTCCGGTTCCGTCAGGAATGACTTCCCGTTCCATGAAGCCGCGCATGCGGGTGTCTTCTTTGTCTGCAATTTCCGCATTTACTGTTACTGTTGTGCCGTCATGTTTTGTAATCACAAGGTCTTTTTTGGGCAATGAAGAACTGTTTGCCTTGCAGGAAAGAAGCAGGGCAATTGCAAGACACAGAATTGCTTTCAAGACAATTCCGCTTTTGATGAATGCTGTTTTTTTCATATTGAAGTCCTTTTCAATTTTTCCCAATGATAATGATGTAATGATGATTCAAAAATCAGAGTCCGTTCAGAAAATCCTGCCGTTCTTCTTCAATCCATGCCTGTTCAATGCGTGATTCTTCCTGAACCGCACGTGAAATCCGGAGGTCAACGTAGCGCAAAGTCAGCGGTTTCTCCAATGTCATCTGGACAGAATCACTTTTCCAGAGGCACTTTTCCGGAGACAATGTTTCCGGATTGCCGTATTTGCTGCACAGTGTCCTGAAAATGGAATAATAGTCCATGCGGGCAGGATTCATCGTAATGGTGATTATGTAAAGGCTGTCTTCGTAAAACTGGAACCAGCAGTTCGAGAGAATTCCGTTGTAGACTTCGTTGCCGCGGGTTTCGATTATTCTGCTTCCGCTTCCGGGCAGCAGAGAAACATCTCTGTCTCCGCGGAAACCGAATGATGTGTCTTTTCCCAAAGCTTCTTTTGCTTCGTCCATTGACATTCCCAGCTGTACAGTGCTGTAACCTTGGGGAAGGTCCGCGGCAAAAGACATCTGAACTGCGGCAGAAAACAGGAAAATCAGTGCAAAAAGCAGTGTTTTTCCTTTAAGGACTGATTCTGTCATTTGCCCAACGCAGCCTGTTTGCGGTAGAAAATGGAAGAATTGTAAAGTTCGTTGCAGTCGGCAATGGAGATTTTGTTCTGCACCAGTTTTACTCTTGAATCTGCAAGGAATCCGTGGAGATATGTGGCCTGCATTTCTTTCGGGAAACCGCACATTTTTGCCAGGTCGTAAGGAGTAAGGTCGAATGTGTGGCTTGAACCCGGAGCAAAATTGAAACGCATTTTCTCAAGCTGAAGAGAAAGCATGTCAAAAAGCTGGTGGACAGGATCTTTGATGCGTGTGTTTTCAAGCTGTCGTGTCATGGACCAGATGCGTTCAGCCAAAGTAGTGGTGAGGCGTGAAATCATCTGAGGCTGCGTTGAAACCATCTGCTCGAAGTTCTGCCGGTTGACGACCATCAGTTTGCAGTCTTCAAAGGCACTTGCACTGGCAGAACGGGGCTTGTTCTCCAGAAGAGCCATTTCTCCGAAGAATTCACCTTTTTTCAGGACGGCAAACATCATTTCGTTTCCGTCAATGACTTTTGAAATCTTTACCTGTCCTTCCTGAATGATGAACATGTCTGCACCGGTCTGGTTTTCGCAGAAAATCATGGTTTCTTTGGGATAGGTGCGGATCTGGTCTTTTGTGGGTTCAAAATACACGGCATGACTTCTGGACTTGAGAGCCACGAAACGCTCTTTTGCTTTCTGTATGTTCTGGCCGTTGGGGCAGGCTTTAAGATACTGGTAGTAAGCGAAAATGGCCATGTCCAGTTTTGCGTTCTTTTCGTAATACTGGGCAACGGCAAAAAACTGTTCAGGTGAGTCAGTTGTCGTATTCTTGAGCGTAAGTTTTGTAAGAGAATCATTCATTACGCGCATTTTGTTCGCGAAAGTGCGGATGATTTTCATTGCAACAGGCGTGTTTTTCTGGATGAGTTCCGTGTACTGGTCGCGGCGGACAGCAATTGCGACAACATCGGTAAGTGCAACGGCGCTTTCAATCTGGGCATGGTTTGACATACAGGGAACAACACCCACGAAGTCTCCGGGACCAAGTGTAACAGGCGCAGTTTCTACAGAAATCACTTTTTTCAGAACGACTTTTCCGCTCTGAATTATCAGAAAACGGTCGTTGTCGTTTTTGCCTTCAACAAAGAGATATGCACCTTTTCTATAATTGACAAATGATAACTGTAACAAAACCCACCATCCAATCAAAAAAAATTATAAAAGCCAAATCTTTGCACGTCAAGAATCAGATTTTTATGCCTGATCCGATGGAAAAATGATTTCCGGTTCAAGATCAAAGCCGAATTTTGCTTTGACTGACTCCTGCACTGTTCTGACAAGCTGACAAATGTCAGCAGCCTTTGCACTTCCCCTGTTTATGATGAAATTTCCGTGCCATGGAGCAACCTGAGCTCCGCCGCATTCGGTGCCTTTAAGTCCGGCTTCATCAATCAGTACGCCGCTCGGTTTGCCGAAATCCCTGTTGTTTTTGAACACGCTTCCGCTTGAAGGAAAATCGAAATGCCCTTTTTTTCTGCGGTCTTCAATATAACCGGTACAGATTTCTTCCAGTTTTTCACGGGAACCGGCATTTTCCGTCACTGCAAAAGTTGCGCTCAAAATTACCGCAGAACCCTGCATGCTCTGGAAAGGCGATTTTTTGTAGGCCCAGTCTCCGGCATTCATCGTGTATTCTGCAGCAACAGGTGCAGAACCTGCTGAAGCAATCTGAACATAACGTGCTGAATGTAAAACATCACTTGCCTGCTTTTCGTAACAGCGTGCGTTCATAAAAACTGCACCGCCTGCCGTTCCGGGAAGTCCTGCAAAACTTTCAAGCCCCCACAAATTGTGTTCCAGACAGAATTCAGTCAGTTTCTTTATCGGAGTTCCAGCCCCGCAAGTTAACAGCAAAGAATGTGAATCAGTGACAGTGGAATCTGTTTTTTCGGACAGGGTAATGCCGCACAGAGCCTCTGTTGAAAGGACCGGACGGGAAAATCTGTCATCCGGGAAAACCACGTTGGAACCGCCGCCCAGAACAAAGGGAACTGTTCCTGATTCGACACATTTTTCCATAATATGGATAAAAGCAGCTTCCGTATCAGGAACTGCAAAAAAAACTGCGGCTCCTCCTACACCCATTGTAGTGTGTTCTGCAAGAGGTTCTCCGGTTTTGACAAGTCCCTTGAAATCCTTGTCTATATTGATTTTATCTGCTAATTCTCGTAGATTATCCATACTGTTTTTTATTATATCGCAGTAAAAATCAAATTTCTACGCGTTTAAAAGAGTTTTTACAGGAGGTTACTATGGCGTTGCGTTTTTATAACACAATGGGTCGCACTATGGAAGAATTCAAGCCCATTACACCGGGAAAGGCAGGTTTTTATGGTTGTGGACCGACTGTTTACAACTATGCGCACATCGGTAACCTGCGGGCATATGTCTGCTGGGACTTGCTTGACCGCACTCTGCGTTATCTGGGTTATGAAATTACTCACGTAATGAATGTTACTGACATCGGACACCTTTCAGGCGATGCTGATGAAGGTGAAGACAAAATGGTCAAGACTGCAAAAGAACGCGGACAGTCCGTTCTTCAGATTGCTGATTTTTATACACAGGCTTTTTTCAATGACATTGACCGTCTGAACATCCGCCGTCCTGATGTTGTCTGCAAGGCAACTGAACATGTGCAGGACATGATTGACCTGATCAAACGCATTGAAGCAAACGGCCACACTTATATGGCCGGCGGAAACCTTTATTACGATGTTACCACTTATCCTGATTACGGAAAGCTTGCATGCCTCAACCTTGATGACCTTAAGGCCGGCGCACGCATTGACGTTGATGAAAACAAGAAAAATCCCTACGACTTCGTTCTCTGGTTCACAAAATCAAAGTTCGAAAATCAGGCTCTGACTTGGGATTCTCCCTGGGGACGCGGTTATCCCGGCTGGCACATTGAATGCTCTGCAATGAGCATGAAGTATCTTGGCGAACACTTTGACCTGCACACCGGCGGTATTGACCACATTCCGATCCATCACACCAACGAAATTGCACAGAGTGAAGGCGCTACCGGCAAAAAATGGGTAAACTACTGGCTCCACAATGAATTCCTGGTGCTTTCAAAATCCGAGAAGATGAGCAAATCCAGCGGAAACTTCCTGACACTGCAGAAAGTTATTGACGAAGGATACGATGCTCTTGATTACAGACTTTTCCTGTTGGGCGGTCACTACAGAAGTCAGCTGGCATTCAGCTGGGATTCAATGGACAGTGCAAAAAACAGCCGCAAAGCTTTGATGCAGCGT
Source organism: Treponemataceae bacterium (assembly GCA_024402435.1). GTDB lineage: Bacteria > Spirochaetota > Spirochaetia > Treponematales > Treponemataceae > Treponema_I. Next base: position 11,207 of record JAKSTU010000027.1, on the reverse strand, counting down.
GTTTCAAAAGTCATTGCCGAATCTTCTCTGAAAGACGGTGCAGTCAACAGCGCAGAACTTGAAAGCGCTGCAATGGCAAAAACCGACTGGTCAGAAGCAGCAGAGGCTTATCTGGACAAGTTCAAGGATGCTCTGGAAGATGATCTTTCAAGCCCCCGCGCTTTGTCACAGCTTCAGACTGCTGTAAAGGACGCCGCAATCAGCGCAGACGAAAAAATCCTGCTGATTGCACGCATGGATTTTGTTCTCGGTCTCAAACTGATTGAAGGTGCTGCAAAAATGCTGGCTGACTCTCAGAATGACGCCGGTTCAAAGGGAGACACTGGAGACGCAGCAATCGATGCACTGATTGTTGAACGCAATGAAGCAAAAAAAGCCAAGAATTTTGCCCGCGCAGATCAGATTCGTGACGAGCTTAAAGCCCAGGGAATCATTCTTGTTGATACACCCCAGGGAACTACCTGGAAACGCGGATAATTTTTCGAAGTTTCTTGTTACTATTTTGGAGTTGTTTTGTTTTCTTTGAATGAGGATGCCGGTAAATCACTGAATGCCGCAAAAACTGCGGATTTCCGCAAGATTTACGACGCCACTATTCAGCTTCTTTATAAAGTTTCGTTCCGGATTGTGGGGGATGAAGAGTCCGCAGAAGATCTGGTGCACGATTCGCTTATAAAAATGAGCGAAAAAAAGATGATTTTCCCTTCAATGGAGGACGCCAAGTTCTGGCTGATCCGTGTAGTGAAGAATGCATCTCTGAACTATGCAAAGCGCAGGGTTCGGGAAAAACGTGCGTATGACAGAGTTTTCCGCGAGGACACACGCAAGGTGGATTCGGGCGAAACGGAGCTGCTTAAGGCAGAAGCGGTTGAACGTACAAAAAATGCGTTGGATCAGCTGCCGGAAAAGTTCAGGACTGTACTGATTCTTCGTGAATACGCTGATTTGAATTACAAAGAAATCGGAAAAGTCCTGGGAATAACAGAAGGAAACGTAAAGGTCAGAGTGTTCAGAGCGCGTGAACAGCTGGCAAAAATCATAGGAGAAGACGATGTCTACATGCCCTGAGGCAGATTTGCATTCCGTTTATATCGACAACGAACTCCCGGAGCAGTACAAAGCCGGGATAGAGTCACACCTTGCACAGTGTCCCGAATGTGAGGCTCATTTTGAAAAGATGAAATTCGTGCATGATGCATTGCGTCAGGATGCGGCTCAGTCCGAACTTTCTCAGGAAGAAATTGACGCCGGTTTTGAGCGGCTTATGGCACGAAAATCCTATCACAAAGTGGTTTCTTCACGGAACGACAGCAATGTCATCAGCTTTGTGCTGCGTATGGCTCCGGCTGTGGCAGCTGCTCTTGTTCTTGCATTTGTTCTGCCTGTCCGCCTTGCCGGAATCAATGAATCTTCTGCTTTCGGTTCCCGTGTGGAAACTGCATTTGCAAACAGCGGTTCTGCCCGTCAGCTGCAGCAGGTTTCCCAGTTCAAGAAAAGCGGTGTGGCAATCGATCCGAACCTTTCCAATGCTCAGCTTGCATCACTGTTTGAATCCGGTTCTTCAACGGAATCTGCAGACGCTGTTGATGCTGCCACCAAGTTTACGACAAGCCTGATTTCCAGCGCACTGAAAGCATCGGGAGACGGTTCCATGGTTTCAATTCTGACTGACGGAAGCGGACTTGCAACAATCGATATTTTCAGACCGGAATTCCCCGATAATTCAATTACAATCGGAATAAATATGGGAAACACGAATTTCATCCTCGGAAACGAGAATGCTTCCAAATCTCCGTATATGACTGTTTCCTATTCGGACGTTTTTAAGTGAGCAGCAGAAAACCTTTTTTATATAATTTCCGCAAATCGCCCCTGTTACGGGGCTGTTTGTTTTTATTGTTGATTGTTGTGGCAATTGTTGCCGTGATAATTTACAACGCTTACAACAAAGTTTATCCCTCGGTTTTTTCCATCAGTCCCCAGACTGCCGCCGGCGGTGACACGATGGTCATTACAGGAAGCGGTTTCGGCGAGCGGAGGTCCGACAGTTATGTGGAACTGAACGGCACACGACTTGTTTCATCTTCCTACTTTTACTGGCAGGATGACGAAATCAGACTGACTCTGCCCATGTCTGTTGATGACGGACTTCTGTATGTTGTTACGCCTGTTGGCCGTTCCGGATCCATGGTTTTTACCAACAAAGACGCATTGCCAATTGTGACTTCCGGCGAGCAGAATGCGGCATTGCCTTTTGTTTCCGAAATCTCGGAATCTCAGGCTGCGATTGGAAGCGAACTTACGATTTCCGGCAAAAACTTTGGTCCTTTGCGCCGTGATTCTCAGGTGCTTTTTACTGCCGCAAGCGTTTCCGGGGAAGAGCAGGAACTGATTGCATGCAGTCTTTTTGACAGCGACTATCTTTTCTGGAGTGATTACGAAATCAAAGTGCGTGTTCCTGACGGAGCCGGAAAAGGTCCGCTTTTTGTGAAAACCGACAAAGGATGCAGCAATGGAACGGATTTTGCCGTAGTTGCCACAAATGGAAGCAAAACTTATGCTGATCCGCACACTTACGTCATCAGGATTCAGGATACAATAACGGATGTAGATTTTAAGGATGCTGCAGACGAAGGAATTGTCATGGTGTTCATGCCCAAACCGGCAATGAATGCATGGCAGCGGGAGCCGGTGGTGATGGAATCAGTGCCGGAGCCTCTTATCAGTGATTTTCAGACTTCGGTACTGCACCAGCTTTCTGTTCGGAAGCCTGTTGAAACAGCTGCAGAAATCCAAGCCAAAGAAAATGCTGAAAAAAATGCGGCGGCGGAATCTGACACGGCAGGGGAGCCTGAAAAAACTGAAGAAACAGTACAGGATGAAGCGTACGGTGTTTTGGACGGAGAAGCGGATGACACTGCTGTATCTGCTGAGACGGCAGATTCTGTGCTGACATCTGAAGCGGCGGTGCATGAAACGGTTTTGTCTGTGCCTGAAAAAGCGGTGATTGCAGAAGCAAGTGATACTTTTGCCGTAAAAGTCTGGCTGGTGGACGGCCGCGTAACTTCCAAGACAATGCGGAACAGTGACAAAATCAATGAAGCTTACGGAGCATATCTGAGGCCTGACGATGTTGTTCCCAGTGATGATGAAAGAATTACGGATCTGGCAGCTTCAATAGTCAAAAAAGAAAAGTCCACTTATCAGAAATCTCTGATGATTTACAATCATATTCTGTCATCCTACAAAATTCTGCAGGACAACAGACCGAACTGGGAAGAGATATTTGACACTCTGGAAACCGGTTACGGGGATGCTTACGATTTTGCCATTCTTTATACGGCTTTGTGCAGAGCTGCGGGCGTTCCTGCAATACCTGTTGCAGGAATTCTTGTGGACACGGATCTTAAGGCAAAAAATCACTGGTGGTGCGAAGTTTATCTTGAAGGAATCGGCTGGTTCCCGGTGGATCCTGCAATGGGTGCCGGGCTGGAATATGAAATCTTTGAAAAACAGCAGAATCCTGGTAACTTTTATTTCGGAAGTTTGGATTCTCAGCATATTGCTTTTTCCCGAGGTTTCAACGACATAAAAAAATCTCAGTCTGAAGGAAAATCAGTGTACCGGGCCAGGCGGTTTGCGCTGCAGTCTGTTTGGGAAAAGGCGTCGGAAAAGGTTGAACAGTTCCACTCCGAGTGGAGCGGGGTTCAGGTTCTGGCGGTAAATTGATTTTGTTTTACAAATCTGCGTGGCAGAAGTTGCTTGTATTAACATACACCGCATTGCGTCAGACAGGCCTGCTTTGTTCAAGTTTGGGCCTGGCCTTCAGATAATGTGGAGTTTAAGTATAATTGGAGGATATAATGGTTAAAGTATTGTCTGTTGGTGGTTCAATTGTTGTTCCTGATGCACCTGATGCAGTTTTTCTGAAAGCTTTTTCCGATATGGTAAAAGCATGGCTTGCAGAAGATGCTGAACGGAAACTGATTCTGGTTGTGGGAGGCGGTGCTCCTGCCCGTGTTTATCAGAATGCATACAAAGAAATCTGCGGGGCTTCTGCAAGTGACAGTGCAGACTGGATCGGAATTATGGCAACCCGCCTGAATGCACAGCTTCTTAAGGCCGTCTTCGGTGATCTTTGCACTCAGGACGTAGTATATGATCCGACAGCTGTAAGTGATTTTACAGGCCGTATTCTGGTGGCCGCCGGTTGGAAACCCGGTTTTTCCACTGACAATGATGCAGTTCTTCTTGCAGACCGTTTCGGCGCAAAAACTGTTGTAAATCTGTCAAACATCGAAAAAGTTTATACTGATGATCCCCGCAAAAATCCTGATGCAAAACCCCTTGATGAAATTTCTTGGGCTGACTTCCGCAAAATGGTAGGTGATGAATGGGTTCCCGGCAAAAATTGTCCTTTTGATCCCATTGCAAGCCGTCACGCAAGTGATTCCGGAATTTCCGTAATCTGTGCCGGCGGAAAGAACATTGAGAACATCAAGGCAATTCTTGACGAAAAACCCTTTGTGGGAACAAGAATCGGCTGATTGCGCCGGAAACCGGAACAGGGCAGAATCAGGCTTCAGTGCGGTTCTGCCTTGAAAAATTGCAAACAATGTCAAAAAACAGTATAATCCGAAAGAATCGCAGAGGAAAAAAATCGTGGAAAAGAGTTTTGTAATGCTTAAGCCGGGTGTCTTGAACCGGCGTATCGTAGGTGAGGTAATTTCCCGCCTGGAAAAAAAAGGTCTGAAACTGGTCGGAATGAAGCTGATGCGCATTACCGGCGCTTTGGCTGATGCACATTATGCAGAACACAAGGACAAGAGTTTTTATAATGCGCTCAAATCCTACATTACATCAGGACCTGTTGTTGCAATGGTTTGGGAAGCAGAAGAATGCGTGGCCATTGTACGTAAACTTGTCGGTGCAACAAAAGTAACGGATGCAGCACCCGGAACAATCCGCGGAGATTATGCGCTGCATACCAATTTGAATATCATTCATGCTTCGGACAGTCCCAAGAGTGCCGAGAGAGAAATCGGTTTATTCTTTAGGGATGACGAAATCATCAATTGGGAAGATCAGGCTTCTCTTTGGTTTTAAGGACAGACTATGGGAAACGCAAAAATCGGTGTAATCGGTGGTGGCGCATGGGGAACAGCAATGGCTCATGCTTTGGCAAAAGACGGCAACAGTGTTGAAGTTTGGGTTCTTGAGCCGGATGTTGAAGAATCTGTAAACAAAGAACACGAAAACAAACGTTATCTGCCGGGATATGGACTTTCTGAAAACCTTACTGCAACAGTGGATTTGCATGCGGCTGCCAGCAACAAGGATTTTCTGATTTTTGCAAGTCCGTCTCTGTATCTGGCATCTACAGCAGCAAAAATTGCAGACTGCGAAGGAATAAAGGACGGAAAAACCTGTATCGGCGTTCTTACCAAGGGATTCATTCCCTCCGAAGAAGGCCCGAAATTTGTGGTTGAGACACTGGAAAGCGTTCTGCCTGCCTGCTACGAGAAAAACATTGTTTATATTGCGGGCCCCAGTCATGCGGAAGAAGTTGCCATGGGCAAAGTAACCGGACTGATTGCTGCTTGTGAAACCCCAAAAACTTCCATCAGATTCCGCGAACTTCTGAATGTAAGCGGACTTATGGTTTATTCCAGTCTGGATGTTATCGGTGTGCAGGTTTGTGCCGCCGCCAAAAACGTTATTGCCGTTGCATTCGGTATTTTGGACGCAATTGCCGAGAATTCTGACAAATTCGGTGACAATGCGGCTTCTCTGCTTCTTGCTGCCGGACTCAATGAAATCCAGACAATCGGTTTTGCAATGGGTGCGACTCATGCAGAAACTTTTGCTTCTATCAGCGGCGTAGGTGATCTGGACGTTACATGCCGCAGTAAGTTCGGCCGCAATCAGCGTTTCGGACATGACATTGTTCAGAAGAACATCCTTAAGGATTTCAAAAATCTGGATGATCTGATTGCACGCATCAAGGAAGTGGGATATCTTCCGGAAGGTGCTGTTGCATGCAAATATGTGCACATGCTGGCCGAGAGCCGCAATCTGAAACTGCCCATCTGTAACGGACTTTACCGCATTTTGGACCGGCAGGTTGAACCCATGGCATTTGTTGACGAAATTATCCGTTAAAAAAAACTTTTCAATAATTGAGGAACCGGGATGCTTGAAAAAATAACGAATACATTCAGTGACATTTTCCGCACAATCAGCGGAAAGTCCACGATTTCAGAAAAAAACATTGAAGAAGCAGTAGACAAAATCAAAATGGCTCTGCTTGAGGCTGACGTTAACGTTCGTGTTGTACGCCGCTTCGTAAACAGCACCATTGAAGAAGCAAAAGGTGAAAAAGTTCTGCGCTCCGTTGATCCGGGTCAGCAGTTCATCAAAATTGTCCATGACAAACTGGTTTCTCTTCTTGGTGATTCAAAAACAGATCTTAAGCTTAAAGGTCCTGACACTCAGTCTGTAATCCTGTTTTTGGGTCTTCAGGGTTCAGGTAAAACAACATCTGCCGTAAAACTGGCTGCCCGTCTGAAAAAGGAAGGACGTAAACCTGTTCTGGCTGCCTGTGACCTGGTCCGCCCGGCTGCTATTGACCAGCTGTGCATCAATGCTGCAAAAGCAGAAGTGCCTGTTTACAAGGAAGACATTCCGCTGCCGGGAACTGCAAAAGATGCTGTGCGCATTGCAAAGAATGCACGTGATTATGCACGCAAAAACGGTTATGACACTCTGATTGTGGATACCGCCGGACGTCTGCAGATTGACGACGGAATGATGAAAGAAATTGCAGACATCAAATCCGCACTGAATCCTGACGAAGTAATCCTTGTTGCTGACTCAATGACAGGTCAGAACGCTGTAGACATTGCAAAGACTTTTGACGAAGCTCTGCACCTTACCGGTGTTATTCTTACAAAATTTGACTCTGACGCCCGCGGTGGTGCGGCAATCTCTCTTAAATCAATTACCGGAAAACCGATTCTGTTTATCGGTACCGGTGAAAAAATCGAGGATTTTGAGCCTTTCCATCCTGACCGAATTGCAAGCCGTATTCTCGGTATGGGTGATATTGTTTCTTTGGTTGAAAAAGCACAGGAAACAATCGACATGGAAGAAGCTGCAAAACTCCAGAAAAAAATGGCTTCCAATGAGTTTACTCTTGAAGACATGCTGGAGCAGCTGCAGCGCGTAAAGAAAATGGGTTCCATGAATTCTCTGCTTGAAATGATGCCCGGGCTTGCAGGACAGATTAATCCTGATGAAATTGACATGAGCGGAATGAAGGTGCAGGAAGCAATCATTCTCAGCATGACTAAGAAAGAGCGGGCAAATCACCTGATTATCGGGCCCAGCCGCCGCAAACGCATTGCAAAAGGTTCAGGAACTTCTGTGGCAGAAGTAAACCGGCTGATCAAGCAGTTTGAAAAAACTCGTCTTGCGATGAAGAAGGTTAGCCGCAACAAAGGAATGCAGGCCCGCATGATGCAGCAGTTCGGCGGGTTCTGAGAAACTGAGTTTGATGCGTCATCCGTGACGCACAATGGTTCTGTAAATCAATACTGAGGAGTATCGAAAACCGGCGTCCGTGCCGCTTTTCGATTACCGTTTTGCCTGGCGGCAAAACTAAGTTTGGTGCGTCATCCATGACGCACAATGGGTTTTGTATATTCAACTTGTAGGAGTTTTGATATGAAAAGAAGAGCACTGTTGAGTGTTTTTGTTAAGGATGGAATTCTGGAACTGGCCCAGTATCTGCACGGGGCCGATTGGGAAATCCTTTCTACAGGCGGAACAGCCCGCTATCTGACCCAGAACGGCATTCCCGTTACTGATGTGTCTTCTGTTACCGGTTTTCCTGAATGCCTGGACGGCCGTGTAAAGACATTGCATCCTGCAATTCATGCCGGTCTGCTTGCAATCCGCAGCAATGAAGAACACATGAGCAAGATTGCAGAACTGGGTGTAACTCCCATCGATCTGGTTTGTGTAAACCTGTATCCTTTCTTTGAAAAAGTCCAGGCCGGCCTGACATTTGAAGAAACTGTTGAATTCATTGACATCGGCGGCCCCACAATGATCCGTGCCGCAGCAAAGAACTATCAGGACGTTATTGTCCTTACAGATCCTGCTGATTATGCAGAAACAATTGAAGGCCTTAAAGCCGGAAATGTTCCTGTTGAGTTCAAACGCCGCCTTGCCGGAAAAGTATTCAATCTTACAAGCGCATATGATGCTGCAGTAAGCCGCTTCATGCTTGAAGAAGATCTCCCCGCTTATTATGACATGCCCTTGGTCAAAAGCCAGTCACTACGCTACGGAGAAAATGCTCACCAGAAAGCTGCCCTTTATGTTACAGCAGACAAAAAAGGTGCTTTCGGCGGAATGGAGCAGCTGCAGGGTAAGGAACTTTCTTACAACAACATGCGCGACCTTGATGTAGCATGGAAAGGCGTATGTGCTTTCAACCGCTTTGTAAAGAATGCGGCTGCAGTAAGCGGAACCGATTATTCCGCTTATGACGGAATCATCTGCGGCAAAAACGCTGCCGGAGAAAAAGCTGCTCCCGTAGGAACACCCGTAACAGCAAGTTTTGCAGCTGCTGCCGGAAGTGTGTTTACAATCGCTTTGAAACACAATACACCCTGCGGTGCTTCTTTGGGAAAAACTGTTCTCGAAAGCTATAAACAGACATACGACTGCGACCCTGTTTCCATCTTCGGTGGAATCATCGGATGCAGTGCCGTAATCGATAAAGAAGCTGCAGAAGAAATGGTAAAATGCTTCCTGGAAGTAATCGTTGCTCCTGACTTTACAGCAGAAGCACTCGAAGTTTTCAGTGCCAAGAAAAATCTGCGTTTGGTAAAAGCAACTGTAGAAGCTGCTGATTCTTTTGAAGTAATGAGCGTTGACGGCGGTCTTCTGGTTCAGAATCGCGACAGCAACCTGTTTGAAAAATGGGACATTGTTACAAAAGCAAAACCCACTCAGGAACAGATTGATGAAATGGCATTCGGTATGACAGTTGCTATGTTCGCAAAATCAAACGCAATTCTGGTAATCAAAAACCGTACTGCATACGGAATCGGATGTGGTCAGACAAACCGCATTTGGGCTGCAGAACAGGCTCTGACACGTGCAAAAGAAAAAACCGATGCTCTGGGACTGGGCAATGCAGAAGTGCTTATCAGCGATGCTTTCTTCCCCTTTGCAGACTGTGTTGAAAAAGCTGCTGAATTCGGCATCAAAGCAATTGTGCAGCCGGGCGGATCAATCCGTGACCAGGAATCAATTGATGCATGCAACAAGTTCGGCATTGCAATGATTTTTACCGGCACACGCCACTTCAAACATTAATCTGATCAGGTCAATTCTGGCCTGAATGAAAAATCCCGTCCTGAAGCTGTTTTGCTTGAATGTATTCCAGTTTTGCGGCGGGATTTTTTTTTGCACTTCCAAATCTTATCAATCCGATCAAATAGGTGCCAATCAAGTGGGAACTGGTAAAAAGGACGTCAATCAGATGGGCGTTACGGCTTCGCCGTCGGGCTATTCAGGGCTCCGCTTCCGCTCCGTTGCTTCGCAATGGCTTCGCCACCCTTACTATCCCTAACGCAATGAATGCATACCACGGCAAAACCCGTCGCACAATGTCCCTTCGAGGGCCTCAGGGACCCCATTTTTTATGCGCGGGGTGGCACGCTTTTTTTGCACGCGCTGTCATGTCACACGCGATCTGTCATGTTGAGCAAAGTCGAAACATCCTTCAAAGCATCGTAGTATTTGCACCCCCACAAAATCGGATCAGGTGTTTTGTTTCTTTGCGAAAAAACGTATACTTGAAAAACTATGTGGATGCTGCTTACTTTGTTTTATGGCCTGATAAAAGGTGCCAGGGAGATTTTCAAGAAAAAGGCCCTTGAAAAGAATTCTGTAATCGAGGTGCTGCTTGTTTATACTTTTCTGTCACTTGTCATGGTCATTCCTCAGGCTCCTGCGGCAGGCGGACTGGAACCGGTTCAGTTTCTGTGGATTGCTCTCAAATCTTTTGTAATTTTCATTGCCTGGATTGCGGGTTTTAAAGCCATAAAGCAGCTTCCCATAAGCATGTACGGCATTTTGGATCTTTCCAGAGTGATTTTTGCCACGCTTCTGGGAATTTTTGTTCTTGGCGAGTCAGTTACAGTAAACAAACTGATCGGACTGATTCTGGTAAGTGCGGGCCTTCTGTTCCTGAAATTCAATCCCTTTGCAAAACAGAAGGGTGCCATCAGAAAAACTGCAGAAGTGTCTGACTCTGCCCGCCCGTCGAATACCGGTTTTTTTGTTTTTCTTGCGTTTTTGTCCTGCATTCTGAATGCGGTGTCTGGGCTTCTGGACAAAATCCTGATGCGCACAATGACTTCAAGTCAGCTTCAGTTCTGGTACACACTTTTTCTTGTGATTTTTTATGCAATTTATGCCCTTGCAACCCGTACCAGAATCAGCCGCGGTTTGTGGAAAAACATATGGATCTGGCTTCTTGCGGCAGGCCTTATTGTAATGGACAAAGCGCTTTTTGTTGCCAACGGAATGCCGGAAAGTCAGGTTACGGTAATGACACTGATCAAGCAGAGCAGTGTTATTGTTGCCATTCTTGCGGGAAAATTCGTTTTCAAAGAGAAGAACATTGTTCACAAAGCAATTTGCGCTGCGATTGTTGTGGCGGGAATCATTGTAGGCGTGTGCTGATTTTTCTGCGACAAAGCAAATTAGAAATTCCTATAGATTTATGGCTATTCCACAAACTTAGAAAAATTGGATGCAAACAAAACATCAGCAACAAATGAAATTGCCGCAAGACTTATGAGAATTATGGAAAACGGATTTATAAAGGATCTCCGCAGAATTGATTTAATCATTGATTATACCACGGATGATGGTGTGAAAATATGGCTAAATTCTTGCGATTTTAGGAGGAAGTTTCTCCGCAATGTCCCTGTGAATCATTCCGCAATATTAAATTATTCTTCATTTTGCGGAATACACTTTACTCTTTAGTCCGCAAAATGAAATTTTTCTTGAAAATGCGGAATAATAATTGTATAATAAGCCCATGAAAGTACTGGAAAGACAGAATTTTTTACAAAAACTGATAAATTCCATAAATACACCTGACATCAAAGTCATTACAG
>JAKSTU010000026.1 GCA_024402435.1 Treponemataceae bacterium | reverse complement strand
ACAAAAGTTACAGCACCTTTTTTTATGCCGGGATTTCGGGCGGAAAAAAGCCGGACTTTGTCGAACAACGCCTGATGCCCCCGATGAGGACCGTCAAAACCGCCTATGCACAAGGCGCTTCCTTCACAATCATCGGAGAAAAGGCATTTCTCTTTGTCAGCAAAATCAGCCCAATAAAATATTTCCACCCGTTTTTCCTCAGAAGTTTTCAATCAGAACAAAATCTGCTCCGTTTTCAACAGCAAACTGTTCCGCTTTTGAACCGGCAAGTCCCTCAAATCTTACATCGGGATGAAGGCTGACATCTTTTGTCAGAACAATTCCCGTGTCTGCAGAAGCAACCTGAACGGTCTGAAGAGCATAACATCCGTAGAAAACCGCAAGATCAAGTTCGGCCATACCTTCGCCCACGCAGACAGATTCAAGATTAACACAGTTGTTGAAAGCAGAATCTCCGATGAAACCGACTTTTGCAGGAATAGTCAGTTCTTCAAGAGACGAACAGCTTTCAAAGGCTCCCATACCGATGGAATCAACAGAAGATGGAAGTTTGATGCTTCCAAGACGATAACAGCAGAAAAAGGCGGAATTTCCGATCCAATCAATCCCCTCTTCCAGATAAACGGACTTCATATTGTAACAGAATTCAAAAAGAGAATCAGAGACAGATGCCTTTGAAAGCAGGAATGCCCGTTCAAGGCTTACACACTGTGAAAAAACAGCGTCTCCCAGTTTTGATACTGTGGCAGGTACAAAAATTTCTTTAAGGCGGTAACAATCAGAAAATGCAAAATCTTCTATTTTTTTGAGCCCGTAATTCAAAGAAACTTCTGTCAGATTGTTGCAGTAAGAAAAAGCTGCATATTCGATTGTTTCAACAGATGCGGGCAGAGAAACACTTTCCAGTTTTTCACAGGAATAGAAAGCGCCTTTTCCGATGTTTCTGGTTCCTTCCGGAACTTCATAATCAGAACTGATTGCTGCCTGAGCAACTGCTACAAGAGTACCGTTTTTTTTCTCAAAAAGCGCATTGTCTCTTGCTTTGAAGAATTCTGATTCAGATGCAACATTGATGGATTCAAGACTGACAGTCCCATAAAATGCATATTCGTCAATTTTTTCAATTGAGGAAGGAATCGAGACAGTTTCAAGTCTTTCCAGATAAGCAAGTCCTGCATAGTCAATGATTTTCATTCCTTCGGGAATCACCACTTCTGTAATGTCAGCACCATAAGGAGCACAGATCAGGCGTCCGGTACTTTTTTCATACAGGACACCGCCGATTACTTCAAAATAAGGATTTTCAGGATCCACAACGATTTCTTTCAAATTAAAGCAGCCGGAAAAAGGCATTGCACCGATTTCTTTGACAGAAGAAGGAATTACCACTTTTTCGAATGTCCAGCCGTCAAAGCAGGACTCCCCGATTCCACCGACAGGAATTCCTTCAAAAGATGCAGGCAATTCAAAAGCCAGAATATTCACAGGTTCGCCTGTAATTTTGTCATATCTGTAGGGCTGAACAGAATTAATGAAAATCGATCCGTCTTCATACCAGTCAAAAGTGAAGAAATAATCTGAATTGTAATAGGCTTCACCGACAAATCCGAAATCATCGTAATCTTCGTCCCAATAATCATAAGCAGGATAGTCTTCATAGAAATCGTATCCGTCATACCAGTCATAATCACCGTACCAGTTGTTCAAATCTTCCCAGTAATATTCATCCCAGTCATCGACTGAATATGCAGAAAGGCATCCCAAAAGCAGGAACCCGACCAAAAGACAAGCAATAATCTTTTTCATAATCTCTCCTATACTATGATAACAACAAATGCATAAAAAAACAAAATCAACTGATTACAAATCCGTATTTAAAACGATTCTGATCCTGCTCCACTACACCGCGGAACCTTTCTTCAGAATCAAAAACTGCAAGCTGAGCCGCCTTCAGATTTTCAGGATTGCCACAGTAGTCAGAAAAAAAAGATTTGTGAATGAATTTTCCGTTTGCAAAATCTTTTTCACCTTTTTCGGTAAGTGTTACCGGCCGCATTCCGCAAAGCAAAGCAGTTGAGCGTGAAAAAGAGCTGCTTTTCCGGCGGATTTCTTCGTGAAATTCAGGAGTTTTGCACAGTTCAATATTGTTTTCAGGATGCAGTGCATTCTCAATGGAAAAATCTTTCAGAAAAGAATAGCCCGCCGCATCACAAAGCCGGAAATTTCCGACTTCAGTTCTACGAAGAGCAATCAGATGGGCCCGGGACTGACATGCAAGCGCAATATCCCTTGCAAGACACCGGATATAAGTTCCTTTTGAAACTTTGAAATCCACCCTTGCATAACGGATTTTTTCAGAAGACCGGACTGATTTGACAGTTTCCAAATCATCAGTGCCTCCCAAAACAACACGCTGACCGTTTTCAAATTCCACTTCCCGGATGCTGCTTTCAAAAACTGTAACAGGCCTTTTTGGGAGAACAAAATCTTCACCTTTTCTTGCAAGGTCGCTTGCCCGCTTTCCGTCCACATGAAGTGCAGAAAAATGAGGAGGTTCCTGCATCAGCGGGCCGGAAAAACTTCTGAAAGCCTGAACAAAAGATGAAAAATCAGGAAGTTCCGCCGTACCGACTGATTCTCCGCTTGGATCAAGGGTATCGGTTTCAGTTCCGAAAGCAATTACAGCCTGATAAGTTTTGTGCAAAGCGGTAATGTGATTGACAAGATGTGTCATGGAACCGGCAAGAACAACAAGAAGGCCGTCCGCAAAAGAATCCAAAGTTCCAGTGTGGCCGACCTTTTTTGTATTCAATGCTTTTTTTACACTGAACAACGACGAGAAACTGGTCATGCCAGTCTGTTTTGCAAGAAGAATTATTCCGTTATTCTGCGTCTTCTGCATTCTCGGCGTTTTCAGCAACAGATTTTGCAATGGCTGCGTCATGTTCGGCAATTTCATTCAATTTGTGAACCATTTCAAAACCTTCTTTTATACTGGAATCAGCAACAAAAGACAGATGAGGAAACTGACGCAGACGGAGTTTTTTGCTCAGAACGGTCTGAATAAAACCGGCTGCACTTTCAAGGCCTTTAACACCTTTCCGTGTCTGAGCATCACTCATGAAACTTGAAACATAAACTTTGGCATAAGCCAAATCCCGCGAAACTTCAACACGATTCACAGACAGAAAAGTAGAAACTCTGGGATCCTTAATCTGCTGTTTAAGAATCATTGTTGAAATTTCTTCGCGAAGCTGTTCACCAAGGCGTACAAGACGGAATTCAGACATCAGGCAGACCTACTTTGATTCTTTTTCAGCACGTGCTGCTTCTTCTGCGAGAGTCTCTCCCAGTTTGCGTGCAACTTCAACAAGTTCCACAATTTCAAACTGGTCTCCAACCTGAATGTCCTGCCAGTCGGCAATACCCATACCGCATTCGTAACCGGTAGAAACTTCTTTTGCATCGTCCTTGAAACGTTTGAGAGAAGAAATTTTTCCGTTGTGAATAACGATTCCGTCACGAATAATGTTGACATTGCAGTTGCGTTTGACAACACCGTCTGTAACGTAACAACCGGCAATAACACCGATTTTCGGAACTTTGAATGTATTGCGTACTTCCACGGTACCGATGACTGATTCTTCAACATTGGGTTTGAGCATACCTTCCATAGCGGCGGTAATTTCTTCAACACACTTGTAGATAACGTTGTACTTGCGGATTTCAACCTTTTCCTGATCTGCAAGGATTTTTGCCTTGGGTGTAGGACGGACATTGAATCCGATGATGATAGCACCTTTTGAGTCGGCAGCAGCAAGCATAATATCGCTTTCGTTGATTGCACCTGCTGATGAATGGATTACTACAAGGCGGATATCACGTGTAGAAAGTTTTTCCAAAGAAGACTTGAGTGCTTCGGCAGAACCCTGAACGTCAGCCTTGATGATGACCTTGAGTTCCATGACTTCACTTTCGTCAATCTTGTCGTAAATTGTATCCAGTGTAACTTTCTTGACAGCTTTTGCTGCTTCAAAGCGTTTGAGTTCCTGACGCTTTGTAGAAATTGCACGGGCTTCCTTATCATTTTCCGTAACCTGGAAAGGATCACCTGCATTGGGCATTGCTTCTAGACCAAGGATTTCAACAGGCATTGAAGGTGTTGCCACATCAATCTTCTGACCGCGGTCATTGAAAATTGCACGGACACGACCGGAATAAATACCGGCTACATAGGGATCTCCAGTATGGAGACAACCGCGCTGTACGATGATTGTAGAAACAACACCGCGTCCGTGGTCAATGCGGCTTTCAATAACTTTACCTTCCGCACGGCACTGGTTGTTTGCCGTAAGTTCCAGCATTTCAGCCTGAATCAGGATTGCATCCAGCAGGTCATCAATACCCTCTTTCTTGAGAGCACTGATTTTTACATACTGAGTATCTCCACCCCATTCTTCAGGAGTAAGTCCGTAGTCAGAAAGCTGAGTCATTACTCTGTCAGGGTTTGCTTCAGGTTTATCAACCTTGTTGACAGCAACAACGATCGGTACATTTGCATCTTTTGCATGGTTGATTGCTTCTACAGTCTGGGGCATCACACCGTCATCAGCAGCAACAACAAGAACAACAATGTCTGTAATGGCAGCACCGCGTGCACGCATCATTGTAAAGGCTTCATGACCGGGAGTATCCAGGAAGGTGATGTGGCCTTTCGGAGTTTCTACCATGTATGCACCGATGTGCTGCGTAATGCCGCCGAACTCAGTTGCAACAACGTTGGCACTGCGGATTGCGTCCAAAGTCTTTGTCTTACCATGGTCAACATGTCCCATGACTGTAACCACCGGAGGACGAGGACCGATTGCACCTTCAGCATCTGCTTCGCTTTCAATAACTGTCTCATCATAAAGATTGACAATACGGACTTCGCAGTTGTATTCAGCAGCAACAAGAGTTGCTGTATCTGCGTCAATGGACTGGTTGATTGAAACCATCATGCCCATGGACATAAGTTTGGCAATAATATCAGAACCTTTAAGGTTCATTTTTTTTGCAAGGTCAGATACGGAAACAGATTCCATGATGTCGATTCTGTCCGGAACCGCATCCAGCTGAGCCTGCTGTTTTTTCTTCTGGAAGAACAGTTTGTCCTGCAAATCTTCTTCTTTGTCTTTGCGGGAATAAACTGCCTTTTTCTTGGTAAAGGTCTTTTTCTGGGGAACTTTCTTTGCTTCTCCGATAGGATCAGCTGCAGGAACAAATCCCGGACGACCTGCACCGCCGCCCATAGGACGACCGGCACCGCGGTTGAATCCGCCGCCCTGTCCGTTGCGGTTGAAACCGCCCTGTCCCTGAGGACGTCCTTCTCCGTTACGGTTGAAGCCGCGGTTGAAACCGCCCTGTCCCTGAGGACGTCCCTCACCGTTACGGTTGAAGCCGCGGTTGTATCCGCCCTGTTCCTGAGAACCGTTTTCTCCGTTACGGTTGAACCCACGGTTATAACCGCCCTGCTCCTGAGAACCGTTTTCTCCGTTGCGGTTGAAACCGCGGTTATATCCGCCCTGTCCGTTGCGGTTGAAACCACCCTGACCACCATTGCGGTTAAAGCCGTTTCCGCGGTTCTGTCCGCGACCTTTGTCAGCAAGGTTACCCATTTTTACATTGGGACGTGCCGTACCGAACTCGAAGGTTGTAGCAGACCGGCGCACGACAGGCCCGTTTCCGTTCTGTCCGTTACGGGGCTGTTCTGCTCTGTTCTGTGGATTGTTTTCTTTTTTTGCAGTTTCTGCAGGCGCCGGCTGCTCAGCAGCTGGTTTGTCTGCAGGAACCTTTTCGTTGTCCTGTGAGTGTGCAACTACAACAGGAACAACTTTGCGTGCAGAAGGTTCAGCAGATTTTGCCGCACCATTTTTTGGATTGTCTTCACCACCTGTTGCAGCAGGTTTTTTCTTTACCACCACAACTTTCTTTTTCTGAGGTTCTGCTGTTTGAGATGCCGGAGTCTGTGCCGGTTTCTGCTTAATCAGTCTGACTTTGGGTTTGTTCTCTGAATCTTCTGCCATTTGCAATCCTTATTCTTCGTCCTCGTATTCAAAACTCAATTCGACACCACAGTTAGGACACGCTGTCATATCGATCGTAATTTTTGCTCCGCACTCGGGGCAGAAATATTCTTCTTCTTCGGCTGCTTCTTCTGTTTCAGCAGCGGCTTCTGCAGCAGGTTCGGAATCGTATTCTTCTTCGTCAACGAACTCAACTGATTTGTCAATCAAGCCCTGAACTGCAGCAATGTCTTCTTCTGAAAGACCTTCAATTCCTGAAAGGCTACCGTTCTGAGCAGCTTCAATAAAGCTTTCGATTTCGGAAATACCGTTTTCTGCAAGAATATTTGCAACACGTTCGTCAACACCGGGAAGTTCGGCAACTGTTGCAATAGTATCATAATCATCGTTGAACAGATTCTGAGCAGCCTTGCGTGATTCAGCAATAAGTTCGCTGCTTTCCTGATACTGTTCTTCTGTTTTAACGTCAATAATCCAGTCTGTAAGTTTGTTTGCAAGGCGTACGTTCAATCCCTGCTTACCGATAGCCAGAGAGAACTGATTGTCCGGAACTACAGCCAATGCAAGACGTTTTTCTTCATCAAGGATAAGAATGTCTGTCACTTCGGAAGGTGACAGAGCGTTTCTGATGAATACACGGGGATCCGGATCATAAGGAATAACATCGATTTTTTCGCCTTCCAGCTCACCGATAACAGCCTTGATACGGATACCTTTCGGACCGACACATGCACCTACAGGATCCACATCTTCACGGTGTGAAGAAACTGCAACCTTTGTGCGGTAACCTGCTTCACGGACAATGCCGTGGATTTCAACCACTTTGTCATAGATTTCCGGAACTTCAAGTTCAAGAATACTGCGTACAAAATCAGGATCAGTGCGGGAAAGAACGACCTGGAATCCGGGATTCTTCTTTACTTCCTTAATAAGAGCCTTGATGCGGTCATTCTTGTGGTAAACTTCGCGCTCTGACTGGAAACGTGCGGGCAGAACACCTTCAACTTTTCCCAGATCAACATAAATGTTGCCGTTGCGTTCGCGCTGATAATAACCGATGATGATTTCGCCCTCTTTGCTTTTGTATTCGGCATAAAGGCTGTCTTTCTGGATTTCAGAAAGTTTCTGATGTGCAGTCTGTTTACCTGTTGAGACAGCAGAACGCTCAAAATCTTTTTTGGGATCGATCGGAATGTCAACCATGTCTCCGATTTCACAATCCGGATTCAAATCTTTTGCTTCATCAAATTCTATTTCGGTAATCGGGCTGTAAACGCCGTCAACAACTTCTTTGCGAGAATAAACTTCTACGTCCGTCATGTCGTCAGAAATCTGAACGATACAGTTGTCATCAATTCCGAAGGTGCGTTTATATGCTGCCTTTATGGTATTTTCAACAATGCCGCGCACTGATTCTTCTGAATAACCTTTTTCCTGAATCAATGCTCTGATTGCTTCTGCGAAATCAGATGCCATCTTAAGCCTCCATTAGCTGTTTAATAGTTTAGCCTTTGCAATGCGGTCATAGGGAACAGTTGTTCGCTCCCCATTTACAATGTCTAAAGTGATTGATTTGTCATCTGCAGAAACGATTGTTCCGCTGACCCAGTCTGAACATTCTCTGTCCCAGACACGAACCATTTTCTGGATAAACAGGCAGAACTCTGCCGCATTTCTGATTGTCCGTTCCATTCCGGGAGAAGTGACTTCCATATACAGGTCGGGAGACCCGATCAACGCTTCAAGACGTGGTTCAATCAATCTATGGACTTTTGCACAATCTGCAACACCAATGCCTTCTGAATCAGCAGACCCGGATTTTTTTGCGATGACCGCCATGACTTTGTACTGTGTTTTCTGAGGTGCAACACGAAGTTCCACCAGTTCGTAGCCCAAAGACTGTACAAGCGGTGCCGTATCTGCGTAATACTGAAAAGAATTGAGTGAGATATATTCCATTTTGCTCCAAACCCGACTTTAGCAGGAATACCCCTATATACAAAAAAAGAGCCGTTCGAACGACTCCATTAATATAAGGATAATATAATGTTCATAATGAATGTAACACAATAAAAGAATTTAAGTCAAGATGAAACGGGAATCAAATGGGAACAAGAATCATGGAACACAGAACAGTGCGGCGCCATATATCTTGTTCACACCGATTTCCTTGAGCAGCCGGGCGCATGTCTGCATTGTTACACCTGTCGTAATGACATCATCCAAAAGAACGACCTCTTCCGGAACCGGATTTTTTCTAAGCCAGGTTTCGTCAATTCCGTAAACAGCTCCCTTGTGACCAAGCCGCTCTTCTTTTGAAAGATGTTTCTGCTCCGTATCACTTTTACGCACCAGAGGACTGATTACCCTCACTCCGTAAAAAGTCCGCAGAACATACACCAGATCCTGAATCTGGTCCCAGCCCTTCCGCCTGATTTTATGAGGCCTTGGAGGAACTGCAACCACAGTAATCCCCGGATAACATTTTTCAAGAAGATCTGCCATGATTTCGGCAAAGAAAAAAGTCAGCTGCCGTTCTTCTTCCATTTTCCAATGAAAGAGAAGAGCCTTTTTTTTGAGAAGATACTCAAAAGAAAAATGCACGCCCGAAAAATCCTGCAGAAGGGATGAACTGCCGCGACAATTCATGCAGAGGTTCTGTTCAGAAAGAAGTGGTTTTCCGCAAAGGCTGCAAAGGGAGGGAGAATTGGTGCAGCCAAGGTTTTCACTCTTCAAATTACGGTAACACCGTCTGCAGAGAGGGATTCCTGATGCTTCTGAACCACAGATTACGCATTCTTGGACAAAGCCTAGAGAAGAAAAAGCGACAGCAAGTTTCTGCCTGACTTTTCCGGGCATACAACGGAAAAAATATTTCACATATATATTATTGAAAAAATATCCAGAAAAAATAAAAAAAATGGGGAGATTTCTGCTGTTTTTGTCTGCGGTTTTTTCTGCAAAGACTCTGATTACAGACTGAAAACGTCCGTAAAATAACCTGATGCAGACACAGGTTCATTACCCGCATCCAGATGCTTTGTGCATCCTATCAGCTGAGCCCGGAAAGCAGCAGTACCCGGAACCCGTTCTTCAGCGGCAACAACGGTAACCGATGTTGTGGGACAGAAAAAGTTCTGCCACATGGGAAGAGCCGGCAAACCGAAAAGGTGCGACAGAAGGGCTGCAGTTACGCCGAAGTGGCAGAAAAAGACCAGCGTTGTGTCTTCATTGGATTTGTAAGCTCCGGTAGCAGTTTTGTGGTCCGTGCGATAAACAGGCACTGAAAGACGCGGATCACAGTTGTTGCCGGAAAAATCAGTCCGGCAACGGAAGTATCCGTATTCAGCAAGCAGACTGTCTATGCCGGAAGCAGCACGAAGCAGAAGTTCGTCACCCTTTGTCTTGTCAAAAGGCGGGTATTTGAACCAGTCTCTCTGATAGAATTCCGGGTGAGCGGTCCAGTATTCAGGGAACCAGTCCCAGGCACCATGATCATTACCGGTGGCCGGATCTTTCACCAGAAAGTAGATTTCTTCCAGCCAGGGCAATGTTATGGCAGTGCGTCCGATTTTTTTGAGCGAAACACCGGCAGTGTCCTGAGCCCGTCCCAAAGGAGAGCAATAGAACTGAGTGATGTTTTTCCAGCCTTTGACCCGCTCAGAAAGCAGTTCCGCCTCACGCCAGCCTTTTGGCGTAAGGGAATCGATTTCGTAATCAGGATCTCCGTGGCGGACAAAAATCAGACGCATAAGAATCAGTCACCTGCGTAATCAATAAGAGTAGTTACGGGAACAGGGCTGAGAACCTTTGAATAATTCAAGTCAGGAAGTCCGACAATTCCGAAGAACTCGGCAACACTTGCCCCGCCCTGCTCGATTACGTTCTGAGCAGCTTTGAGAGTTCCGCCGGTAGCAATAAGATCATCAACAACCAGGATTTTTTCACCGGCTTTGATGTCTGATTTGTGAACTTCGATTTCTGCAGTGCCGTATTCAAGAGCATATTTGCAGCCGTATGTATTACCGGGCAATTTGCCTTTTTTGCGGATGAGAATAAGGGGAATGCCCAGTTTTTCTGCAAGAGGTGCTGCAAAAACGAATCCGCGGGATTCAACGCCTGCAACCGCGTCAATCTTTGCGTCTTTATAACGCTCAACCATTGCGTCAATGCAAGCTTTGAAAGCTTCGGGTTTTACAAGTACGCCGGTAATGTCATAAAACAGAATACCGGGAGTCGGAAAGTCAGGTATGCGGCGGATAGCCGAGTCAAGCAATTCTTTAGTGTCCATGGCTGCATTTTATAGCAAAACCATGGGATTCTCAAGCCTTTACATCAGCTGCAGATAAATCTGATCTGCAAGACCGAAACCTGCCTGCTTTGTCATTACCTGTGAAAGTTCGTCATACATCATGTCTTCGTACATTGACGTAGCGTAACTTTTTTCCCCGGTCAGACTTGAGCCGCCGATTGTTGAGCGCATTGAAGAAAGCATGATTTTTACGAAATAGTTTTCCAGATCCAGGGCTTTTTCGTAAAGTTTGCTGGTTTTATCGATTTTTGTGCTGCCTGAAGCGACCATTCCGGAATTGGCTGCAGCCCCGGTAGGAGTTGCGGCTTTGTCCGCTTCAGATGTAAAAGCACCGCCAAATCCGCTGGTGTAGTCACCGTTTATTGTTCCGCCGGCCACAGTTTTTGCATTCTCTGATCTGTTGCCTGCTGAACTGAGCGAATCAAGAAGTGCCGCAAATTCGGCAGATTCTTTCTGCAGAGAAGCTGCTTTTGAAGCAGTGCTTCCCAAATTAAGGCCGGAAGTAAGAGCCGCTGCACCGGAAGTTCCGAGCATCGAACTGTAATTTGAAATCAAATCTGACATAGTAATCCCCACTGTCTGAATTTTCGGCATAGGAAAAAAATCACTTTAGGCCAAATACAAAAGTTCAGGAAGAAAAACGGGAATATTCCTTCTCGGTCAAAATCAGAATAGAAGTAAAAAATACTACCATTCTGGCATCAACTGACAAAACCGCTAGCTAGCGTCGCTACATGCGCAAGGCGTTAAAGAAACCATTATTCCGCCTTGCGAGTGTTTTTGTCAGTCGCTGCCTTCCTTCCCGTATTTTTATAAACATGATTATTTAGTATCAGTAAAGGGATATCCCCGGAAGAAAAAATAATTTGTTGAAAACTGTCAATGCTCAAATCAGTTTTCCTGATGAGGAAAATAGATGAAATCGTATTCAACGGGATTAACAAATCCGAGGCTTTCCGCAAGTTTCACAGATTCCAGGTTTTCCGCGTCACAGGCCCAGATTGCTTTCAATCCTTTTTCGTCCAGTTCCTTAAGAGTGTGAAGACATGCTGCAAAAGCATAACCCTGTCTGCGATATTTTTCGAATGTATAAATCCCGATTTCAGTAAATCCTTTTGCAGTAAAAGCCGATTCACATTCACAGCAGATTTCTCCGTTTTCAACTGCATAGAATCCGTATGTTTTTTTAAGGAATTCTTCTTTGGAGCCGTAATTCTGCAAATGCCAGTTTTTATAACCGGTTTCAAGTTTATCAAACAATTCCGCAGTAAATGGAGAAATTTCAACTGGTCGAGGCTGTTTTGCAGATTCTATTCTTTCTGTATATTCAAACCTTGGTATTACTTTTCCGACACCCTGCAACGGATAGATTCCTCTTCTTGAAGGAACCCAAATCACCTGAATCCAATCCTGTCTGATAATTTCCCGCAGTGTTTCTTCAATCCATTTGAAATCCGCCCCGTCACTGATGTAGGTCCAGCTCATGTCAAGTCTGCAGATTGCTTTTGAGGGAGAATCGGCATTGTCAACAAAAGTTCTGCCGGGCATTTTTCCTTCAAAATAACACCACAATGCAGAATTATTCGGCTGTCTGTTCTTGAACAAGCCGATAACGGATTCTTTTTTTTCTTCAGGTAATTGAATCAGCATAAAACCTCCGATAAGAACTTGAAAATTCCGCGTCACCAGCGGACCAAAACTTACAGGAAAAAAAAAGGCGACTTTGCGATGGGTGGGGTTACATTGTTTGCCGCAAAGCCGCCTTATAAAAAACTGTTTGATTATCCGGTGCTATTACCGTTTCAGACTGGTAGCCGTCTGAAGCATGTTGTCACTTGTCTGGATTGCCTTTGAACTGAATTCATAGGCACGCTGGGCAACAATCATCTGCACCATTTCATTTACTACGGAAACGTTGGACATTTCCAAGTATTTCTGCTTTACGGTACCCATACCTTCCTGACCGGGACGACTGGCGATTGCCATGCCGGAAGCATTGCTTACAACAAAAAGATTGTCGCCGTTTGCTTCAAGGCCTGCAGGATTTGCAAAGCGGTACAGTTCCAACTGTCCCACTTCTATGGGTGTGTCATCAGCACCGGCCTCAACTGTAATGCGGCCTGTGGAACTGATGTTGAGCGTATCAATTCTGAAATCTTCGGGCAGAATCACTTCCGGCATTACACGATAACCGTTGGAAGTAACAAGCTGACCGTTGGAATCCACTTTGAAAGAACCGTCACGTGTGTAAGCAAAAGAACCGTCGTACTGCTGCACGCGGAAAAATCCTTCGCCGACAACTGCAATGTCCGTAGTGTTTTCCGTATTCTGCAGGTTTCCCTGTGTAAACATGCGCTGGGTTGATGCAAGTTTTACACCGGTTCCCATCTGAATTCCTACCGGCTTGATCGTGTCTTCGGTAGCGGGAGTTCCTGCGAGTTTTACATTCTGATAAACCAGATCCTCAAATTCAGCACGCTGTTTTTTGTATCCGGTCGTATTTACGTTTGAAAGGTTGTTTGAAATAACATCAATACTGTTCTGCTGACCGTTCATTCCGGTAGCAGCTGTCCATAAACTTCTTACCATCTAGAACCTCCTATCAGCTGCGTACGGCAACACGGCTCCACAAAGTGGACATCATCGTGTCTTCAGCACTGATTACTTTCTGATTTGCTTCATAAGCGCGGTTCACTTCAATCATCTGAACCATTTCGTTTACCACGTTGACATTGGAACTTTCGAGATATGTCTGCATCACCTGAGGCCGCTCGTCACCTTCGGCAACATAAGCTTCGCCGGTTACGTCAGTTGCTGCATAAAGACTGTCTCCAAGTTTTGACAGATAACGCTCGTTGTCAAAGCGCACAAGTTTGAAACGCTCAATTTCTTCCATTGTTTCCTGGTCGTAAAGAATTCCGTCCTGATTTACAAGGAAATTTTTGTCCTGAACGTTGATGTATCCTTTTTCACCCATTACAGGGTAACCGTCTTTTGTCTCAAGAAGCCCTTCTTTGCCGATCATGAAGTTTCCGTTGCGTGTGTAACGCTCTCCATAAGGTGTCTGAACAGCAAAAAAGCCCTGATTGTTCAAAGCCATGTCCGTAGTGCTTCCGGTTTCTTTGAGAGAACCCTGGACAAAATCCGTGTAAAGTTCGTTTGTTTCTACCCCGAGTCCCAATGTGCCCACAACAGGTGCCACATCATAGGAACCAAGGCTGTTTGTAATGATTCCGTCGTCATTGGTGCGGCGGATAAGTAATTCTGTAAATGATTTGCTTACGGCCACGTCTTTTTTGTAGCCGGTTGTGTCAACGTTTGCAAGATTGTTTGCAATTGCGTCAAGTCTGTTCTGCTGAGCCTGCATTCCCGATGCACCGGTATACCAGCCTCTTATCATAATGTACCCCCACGAAGCATACGCTTCACCTTGATTATCGGGATTCGTGAAAAGGAGTTTAGAAAAAACGAAAAAAAACTACTGGTATTGATTAAACAATTCTGTATACTGACCACATGATCATGCCATTGGGAATTGTTCCTTCTTTTCTGTTATATTGTGTTACGATGGGGATAACGCCAGGCCCCGCAAACCTTTGTTCTCTTGCAGAAGCAATTCAGCACGGACGCAAGCCGGCTCTAAGACAATGGAGCGGACTGCTTACCGGATTCTACATTGATGCGATGGTGTCAGCCCTTCTCTGCTATTTTGCAGGAACACTCCTGAATGAATACGTAAAATATCTTTCAATTGCAGGATGTTTCTATCTGGCATTTCTTGCGGTAAAAATGCTTAAGGCCGATTATTCCGAAAGGGAATCCAACCCAAAAGATTCTGACGGGGAAAAAACGGACAAGAGCGGCCCGAACTTCTGGACCGGATTTCTTGTGAACATTACCAACGCAAAAGTGATTCTTTCATGCCTTACGGAACTGGGAGCCTTCGTACTTCCATACAATCAGAGTCTGTGGGCACTGCTTCTTATCGGAGCCTGTCTTCCACTGATCGGAACCGGCTGCAATCTTGTGTGGCTTTTTACGGGAGTAGCACTCCGCCGCTTCTTCATCAACCACACAAAACTGGTAAACATCATCATGGCACTGTCACTTCTTGCCTGCGCCGTCAGCCTGCTTTCTTCCGTTTTTTATTGATCCGCCGATCATTCGCCGATCATTCGACAATCAGCTGCATCCTCATTCACTGTTCCGTTCCATTAAAGATTTTTGAGGATGCGGCAGCTCATCTCCAGGAAGCAACTGAATCATTTGCCTCAAGACTGTTCTCAAGCGAATCAGCCATGATTGCAAAAAAGTCAAGTCCTGTGCGGCGTTCAACTTCGTCAATGGAAACTGCGTAATCCCAGAAAGACTTGTCGCACTTTGAGTTGGGCAGAATAAAGGCGATTGCCTGAGCCGCCACTGCAGATTCGGGAGACTGAGCATCAGCTTCGTCAGCATAAAGAGGAGCCAGCAGAACCTTGTAATAATATTCAGGCACAGAAACTTTGTTTTTGCCGATTGAATCGTACTGGGAAGCATCCTTTTCAAGGACAGGACCGGTAACTACATAAACACGGCCGTAAGTTTCCGCCCAAGTACGCACCTGTCCTTCAAGATACTGCCAAGTTATTCTGTTAAGATCTCCAGCCTGAGGACTCATATTGCTCAAATAGAATGATTCGCTCATTGCTTCTTCACTGAAGGCAAAGTCTGCGGCGGGTGCCAGGTGTCCTCTGTCATAACCGCTGCCACGATAATCGGAAAGAGTTGCTGACCCGGTTGAAATTTCAGGATCAGCACGGAAGTCGTCCCCACGGTTTGCATTTTTTACAAGCTCTGATTTTTCAAGACAATAGGCTGCCCACTCGGCCTGCTCGTAACTTTCACGATAACAGACCACATAATTCTGGAAACGACGGATTTCATGGTCTTCAGCTTTTCCTGTGGAACTGGTACTGCCGGCACAAACCGGAATCTCAAGGCTGTCAGGGAAAATAATCTGTCCGTCAGCAGTAAAAGTTTCTACAGGAACAGAACCGGCTGCAGAAGGCGCATTTTCTTCAGGAAGCGCCTGATCAATAAAATCAGCAAAAATTGATTCAATACGGACTTTTACAACATGAACCGCATCTGTAACAGGATTATGAATGTCATTTTTCTGAGCCACATAATCAATGCCGAAAATCAGCCCTACAACAATCACAATAATAAGAAGGATTTTCAGAATCTGTTCAGGAGTTCTGGCAGTCTTTTTTGAAGAACTCTTGCGTGAAGAAGAGGTTTTCTTTGTTGTTTTTTTCTGGTCAGCCATGGTAATTTCCTTTTGCTTGAGATTTTGGAGATTTTTTTAATGTTACCGCAATTCTCCACCCTCGTCAAATCCAGTATTGCAAAATCAGTTTTGGTAATGCCGCATGGAAACAACGGAAAAAAATTTGTACAATGCTTTATTATGGAAAAGAAATTCAGCAAATGGGTTGCTATGTGGGGAAACGCAGTTTCAATCGCGGAAAACAGACCGGAAAGTTACTCAAAAAACATAACATTAAGATATCCGGTTTTCTGTCCCTTTGACGGAAACAGAATCCGCCTGACTTTTGACAATTACTGCGGTACGGATTCAATCAGAATTGAAAGAACATCCGTCCTTCTGGAAAATGATTTTTACACGGTGACTTTCAGCAACGAACTGTTTGCAGAAATTCCGGCAGGCGGAACAGTCCTTTCAGATCCGGTGCCGGTCAACATAAAGAACGGACAGACAATCAGCATCAGTTTTTACTTAAAGGATTATACACAGATGCGTTCTGCAGTTTATGTTCAGGGTCCTCTTTCCGGGGGCCGTTTCGGAATCGGCAATCTGACTGAAGAACGGGACTGGGATATCAACATTTCCCGCAAAACCAACATCTGCTATTTTCTGAGCAATGTTTCAATCTTTACGGAAGAACAGAACAAAGCCCTTGTCTGCTACGGAGATTCAATTACAGCCCAGGACTGGCCGGATATTCTCATGCAGAAACTCAAAGAGAACGGAATTGAAAACTATTCCGTAATACGGCGAGCCACAAGCGGGTCAAGAATTTTGCGGCAGTATTCATGCATCACTTATGAATCCTACGGACTTATGGGAAAAAACCGGTTTGAACACGAAGTTCCTTCCGACGGTGCAGAAGCCGTGATTATTCAGCAGGGAATCAACGACATAATTCATCCGGTGGGAACTGATGTCAACCCTTTCAGGCGTATGAGCGATCTTCCGACTGCAGAAGAACTGGAAAAGGGCATGAACTGGTACATTAAAACTGCGAAAAAATACGGACTCAAAGTTTTTCTCGGCACACTGCTTCCCATTGAAGGCTGGCGTACTTATGCGGATTTCCGTGAAGAACTGAAAAACGGTTTCAATGATTTTTTGCGGGCAAATCCTGATGCAGACGGATGCATAGATTTTGCAGAAGCCGTAGAAAAACCGGACAATCCCAAAGCTTTTGCCGCCGACTGCGACAGCGGAGACCATCTTCATCCAAGCAGAATCGGCTATGAACGTATGGCAGAAGCCGCCCTTTCTGTTGTCCGGAAATTGTCGGAGTAAAAATCAGTCCGAAGCAAAAAAAAGCTGCCCTTGAGAAGTCAGAAACATCCTCAGGACAGCCTCGTCCGGCAAAAGCACCGGCTGAAAAATTATTTCAGTTTATTTAACAAATTCCTTTTTCAGGAAGTCCAAATCCAATTCAGGATACAATACATGAGCACTCAGCAGCGCATTTACGCGTGCACGGGCAGCCTGTTTTGTTTCGTCAGAAATCTGGATTTTTCCTTTTGCAGGTTTTCCTTCTTTTGTAAGACCGGGTTTTGTGTTTTTGAGAACAAAGTCTACAATTGAAGCAACTTCCTTCATGTCCTCCGTGTTCATTCCCAGTGTTGTCAGAGCAGGAGTTCCCAAACGGACACCGCTTGTCCACCATGCGCCGTTTTTGTCATAGGGCAAAGCGTTTGCATTGGCTGTGATTCCGCATTCAAAAAGTGCGGCTTCTGCCTGTTTTCCTGTGAGGCCATAAACTGTAACATCGGCCAGCATCAGGTGATTGTCAGTGCCGCCTGTCTGCAGAGGAATATTGTATGTCTTGAGAGCTTCTGCCAAAGCGGCCGCATTCTTTACAATGTTCTGAGCATATTCCTGATAGGCCGGTGTGTTTGCTTCCTTAAAAGCAATTGCTTTTGCGGCCATAACGTGAGGCAGCGGTCCGCCAAGAACCATGGGGCAGCCTTTGTTCACATAGTCAGCAAATTCTTTCTTGCAGAGAATCATTGCACCACGCGGACCACGCAGAGTTTTGTGAGTAGTTGTCGTAACAATGTCAGCCCATTTTACGGGATCATAATCGCCTTCAAAAACTTTTCCTGCAACCAGACCTGCAAAGTGAGCCATGTCTACCATAAGAACTGCACCGCATTTGTCTGCAATGTCACGGAAGCGCTTGAAGTTGATCTTGCGCGGATATGCAGAATAACCGGTGAGAAGAATCAGCGGTTTTACTTCCATTGCCTGTTTTTCAATCTGATCATAGTCAAGAAGACCTGTTTCAGGACTTACTCCATAAGGATGACTTTCAAACATACGTGCAGAAACATTCATCTTGTAACCGTGAGTCAGGTGACCGCCGCAAGAATAATCCAAGCCCATCAGTTTCTGGTTTCCGAACTTTTTGCGCAAATCGTCAAACTGTTCTGCAGTCAGGTCGTTAAGTGATTTTACGCCCAATTCTTCAAGAGTCGGAGTTTCAACTTTTGCAGAAAGAATTGCCCAGTATGCAACCAGATTTGTATCAGCACCGGAATGAGGCTGAACATAAGCGTAATCCGCACCGAAAAGTTTTTCTGCTTCCCGGGCTGCAGTGTTTTCTACAGCATCAACGTTTACACAACCGCCGTAATAACGATGTTCCGGATATCCTTCTGCATATTTGTCTGTAAGAAGGTTTCCCATTGCTGCCTGAACAGAGAGAGAACAGTAGTTTTCAGAAGCAACCAGCTTAAGGTGACTTCTCTGGTTCTCAAGTTCATTTACAACAGAAGCTGCAATGTCCGGACCGACTTCTGCAACTTTCTGCAGATTGGAAACATAGGCAATCATGGAATCATTCCATTTGTCTTTCGGTGTGTTTTCAAGATAGTTCTGTAAAGGGGTCATATAAGGGCCTTTTGTGTGGATTTTTCTGCAGACCAATAAATGTCATGACAGATTAGGAAAATAATATCGGAAATCAGGATTTATTTCAACATTCCGGACTTTTTTGTCACTCAAAATGGGATTCGGGCAAAAAAAATACCGAAAAACTCTCACATTTTCCGGTATGGGTGGGGTACTGTTGTAAAAAGCTCAGGTATCTGGATGTCATGTGCTTTGCACATACCCGAATTAACAGTTACAACACTTAAAATATCGGAGACCGGAAAAAAAACTTAAGGGGATTTACTGAAAAAATGAAATGAGAAAAATCCGATTTATATGACATTCGGCCTATTTGCCTGATTTTACGGAATTTTCTTCTATTTTATTGATGTACTTGTCCAAAGCTTCAAGAACACACTCGTAGACGGCAGAAGATCTGGAAATATTGTCGCAATATCCTGACAATTGTTCGGGAACCTCTGCACAAATCAGTTTTTTTGACAGAGAATCAATTTCTTCTTCAGATGGGAAAAGCAAGGATGCAAGATCTGCCGCAGTGCTTTTTGTAAGACCTGCTTCATACTCAGAGATTTTTTTCAGCGTAACCAAAAGAAGTGCTTCAGTTTTGTGTTCAGAATCAAGAGTTGACCGGCAAAGTTCAAGCACATTCTTTGTCCGGCTCCGCATTTCACGCAATTCAGTCAGAAGTTCTTCAATCACATTCATTAACTTTTTCTTTTCTTCCGCTTTTTGCTTTTCGTCAGGTTTTGAGCCCGCCCCGCAAATCAGTTTGTCAGCATAAGCCCTGCACGGAGAGGCGGACAAAAGTTCTTCTGCATCGGCAACTTTTATTCCGGGAATGGCAAGGCTTTCCGGCGTAAGGGTAAAAGTCTGTCCGCCGTTTTCTGCAAAACGGGAACAGTTGCTTTCAAACCACCAGGCATACAGAGCCATCCTGTTGTCCGAAAGCAGAGGATTTCCATTGTAATCACTTTTTGTTACAGGCTGAGCCCCATACAAAGCCGACGTAAGCCATGTCTCCGCAGGATTCAACCGCAGCGAGCCGGTAAAAGCTTTTTCTTCAAAAGTACTTCCACGGGTATGAGTCCGTCCTTTCGGAAAACTCAAATCCAAACCGGCAAGATAGATTTTTCTGCAGCCAAGATAACGGGCAAAATCCCAAGCCGTTGAAGAAACAGAACCGCCAGCCGCCAGTTCACCTTTGATTTCCGTTTTTTGCTCAAGATATTTTCCCAAAGGAAACATTGAAGATCCCAAAAGGATTTCTTTGCATTCAAAACGGAACACACTCGGATAAGACGCAATTTCAGTCACCAGAAAAGATCCGGGTGTCTTAAGCCTGTCAAAATGTCTTGCGTTCCAGTACTGAGGGTCAACAACAAGAACAAAATCAGGTTCTATGCCTGCATTGACAAGGGCCCGCAATGCCGTGTCAACACAAATGAGCACACAATGTTCCTTAAGGCGTGACAACTGGGGAAGAATGCGGTCAAGGCTCGGTCCTGCTGCAACAACAAGAGCAGGAATATCACTTTCTGCAAAAATTCCCTTAAAACAACTGATTCCCCTGCATTCTGAAAGGCGCATCATGTTTTTTACGGAATTTGAAAACCAAAGCTTGGAAAAAGTTTTGAGTGTCTTTGCATTTGTTGCGGCTTTCTGAATATTTCTGTTGATCAGTGTCTGCAAATCAGCAAAATATTTCTGGTTATGCTTTTCAAAAGCCGGATTCCGTATTACAAGGCAATTTTTCAATCCCTGCTTTTCAAGTATTCCGATTATGTTCTGATGCTTCGTTCCCACAAAGAAAATGATTTTTTTAAGTGCGAAAACCGGAGCCCAGTCCAAAGCGCAGAATGCCGTCTGAAGCCTGATCAAGTCAGGTTCAACTACAACAATTGTCTTCTCAGGAAAAACACGGGCTGCTTCGTTTACAGCATAGCCGAGACCGAAACCGAAAAAAACGAGAATATCCTTTGTCTTGTTTTCATCCCGCGCAAAAAGCCCCGAAATCTGTTTTTGGGCTTCCGCCGCCGGATTGTATGCAGAATGCAGAAGAGCTCCGTCATAGCGGGCTGAAATCATTCCGTTCCTGGCTTTTTCAAACTTGATTTGTTCCTGTATAAGACGATAATCAGGAGCTTTGTCACCTCTGATTCCGCACATTTCGCTCAAAGCCGGAAACCGCTCAGAAAAGAGGAGAGCATTTTTTGCGTACAGATCAGGATCAAGCAGTGATGAGCCGAAAAGCGGCACATTCTGATCACTCAAGGTTGAGTTCAATTCTCATGTTCTCCGTTACGGGTGTTCCTGCCGGCGGATATTGAGACACAACATAACCATCGCCGTTAATAAGAATTTCAAGATCCTCTCTTAACAGAAGCTGTGTAAGATGCCGTTTTGGTGTTCCAGTTAAATCAGGCATCAAATCATTTATTTCTGCAGGCTCTCCGGTGTAGAAAGACACTTTGTCTGAATGGGTAACAGAAGAAGCTGAATTGCGCTGCATTCCCAAATGATCAATTATTGCATCCGCCGCCTGAGCAATCACCGGTGCAACAATACGTCCTGCATAAGTTTCGCCCTGGGCTTTCGTAATAACGATATAAAGCACAATCTGCGGATCTTCTATGGGAAAAACAGCCATGCAGTTTGAAACAAAATCCGTATCGCTGTAACCGCCTGTTACCGGATCCGCCATCTGAGCAGTACCGGTTTTTACACCGATCTTAACATCCCCGATGTTTGCTCTGGAACCGGTTCCTGACTGCGCAGTCGTTTCCATGCAGCTGAGCACATATTTTGCTGTTTCTTCAGAAATCACCCTGTCTCTGTAATCAACCTGATGATTGTAGGCAACCGTACCGTCCATATCCACAATTTTTGAAATCAAGGTGAGTTTAGGCGCAACTCCTCCGTTTGCTATTGAAAGAGCTGCCTGCACCATCTGAAGCGCAGACACGCTCATTTCCTGCCCGATGGAAATAGTCGGCTGAGACCGCAGTGACCAGTATTTATCATTCTGATCCTTCAGAAGTCCCCGGGATTCAGAAGGAAGTTCTATGCCTGTCTTGTTTCCGAAACCGAACTCTCTGATTTTTGCAAGGAAATCTTCAGTTTTTACAGTCTGACTCATCTGAGCCAAAACATCATTGCATGAGTATTTGAGGGCTTCACGGGCAGTAAGCCAACCGTGATGATCAAGACAATTGATTACCGCTTTTTCTCCGCCGGCTCCAGAAACTTCAAAACGCCCGTCACAAAGGAAAATATCGTCTTCTTTTATTCCGCCCAGTTCCAAAAAAGTGGAAACGCTGAAAATCTTGAACACTGAACCGGGCTCATATGCATGCATAGCCGGTCTGTCAGTGCGTTCTTCTGATGAAGATGAACTGTATGCGTTTAGATTTGCACTGGGCAGACTGATGTAAGAAAGGATTTCTCCGGTTTTTGCTTCTGCAGCAATCAGCATGATGCTTTCCGCCTGTGTTGATTCCAGCGCAGAATGACAGATTTTCTCAAGTTTGTACTGCAGATCTGATTTGATCGTAAGGTAAACATTCTGACCACGGTTCTGAATGACAGAAACCGCTTCAGTCTGTGCCACAGGTTCCGGTGAAAGAACAGACTGCATTGTATATTCAATGCCAGAAAGTCCGACTCCTGAATCCCCCATATATCCGATTACATGAGAAGCCAATGCATTGTCAGGATAAATTCGGCCCGGAATCGTGTCAAAATACAGACCGCGAAGATTATAGGAATCAATCAGATTGACAAGTTCATCATGAATGCTTTCTGAAAGTTTTTTCTTAATGTAAAGAAAATCACCGGAAGCAGATGTAACCATTTCTTCAATTGCGGCTGGTTCCATATCCAGAAGCGGTGCAATCAGTCTGGCAGTTTCAGAAATATTTTTTTTAAGGATGGAAGGTGTTGCTGCCAGATGATAAAAGTGTGTGCTTACGGCAAGCGGTTTTCCGTCCGCATCAAGAATCGAGCCGCGCTCAGTTTCCACAACTGCAGGAGCCGCCGTCTTAAGTTCGTCAACTGCAAGCTTTCCGTAATTCCCGATGATATAAAGCAAAAAAGCGCCGAAAACAACTGAAAATACAATCAGTCTTGCTCTGGAAATAAATCCGTTTGGCGTCATTTTTCTAGGCATAAAACCTTTCCTATTATATGTTGCGTTTTTACAAAGCCATAATTCCTGGAATCAACAGAAACAGAATAATTATCCCCGATTGCAAGCACTGTGCCTTCAGGCACCACCGAATCGTACTTGATGCGGGCAAACTGTTGTTCCGTAAGGGGAATCCTCAAGCCGTCTACATAAAGACTATACCCTGATTCAGAGGAAAATTCCAGTGTTTCGCCCTCTGTAGCCACTACCCTTTTAAGAACCGGCTTTCCGTCATGCCAAAAATAAACAATGTCTCCCGCAGCAGGTTCTCCCCACCGGACAAAATAAGAATCTGAAAAAGGCTTTACAATTCC
This sequence comes from Treponemataceae bacterium, assembly GCA_024402435.1. Taxonomy (GTDB): domain Bacteria; phylum Spirochaetota; class Spirochaetia; order Treponematales; family Treponemataceae; genus Treponema_I. The sequence goes on along the minus strand of JAKSTU010000026.1, from coordinate 10,398 downwards.
GTATGCAAGTTTGAAAATTGCCACATAACTACCGTCATGAACGGCAGGCTCCATTGATTCACCGGAAACCCGAAGAAAATCCACGACAAAGAATTTAAGGAAGACAGCTGTCACAACGCCAATCAGGACAAAAAGAAAATAGTGATTTTTTTGCTCCGAATCCTTTTTTTTCATGCATCAATACTAATATGAGAAAAACAATCTGTCGATAGTCTGAATATGGAAATTATCAGTTGTTTGGATCTGAATACATTAAACAAACCTTCTCAGCCTGTAATATGGAAAGCTGTACCGCAAAAGCGGACTCCGGCTGCCAGAACTGCGGCCTACAAACCAGCATACAAACCGGTTTCCGTCGTAAGAATGCCTGTTGTACGGGTTGCGGCAAAACCGGCAAAAAAACAGTCCGTTGCAGAAAATCTTGATAAGGCTTGTGCAGTTGCAGGAAAATCACTTCAAAAATTTTCGAAGACACTCGGCATTTCTCTCCTGCATTCATGGAAAACACTGGCAAGCGTTGCCCTTCTTGCACTTTTGGCATGTTCTCTGGCTGTCGGCGGTTTTGCCGGCTACGATTACATAATAGACATGCCCCAGGCTGCTTCTCTTTCCATCAATCTCGAAAACGAATCCGCCATCATTTCAGAAGCAATGAACAGTTTCGTCCAGCCTCAGACTGATGATTTTACAGAAGACGGAACAGTCAGCCTTTCCGATGAAGTTTTTTCGCTGATTCCTGAACCGGTAACTTTTTCCGAATACAAAGTCATGTCAGGAGACACGATTTCTTCAATTTCACTCAAATTCGGGCTCAGAAACATTTCCACACTTATTGCAGTGAACAATATTTCCAACGTAAGAAAGCTTCAGGCAGGACAGAAACTGAAAGTCCCCAGCATGGACGGCATTCTTTATACGGTTCAACAGGGAGATTCACTGGACGGTATTGCAGCAAAATACAAGATTCCTCTTGAAGATCTTCTTGATGTGAATGATCTTGAAAGTTCAGTGCTTGCAAAAGGAACAAGTCTTTTCATTCCGGGTGCCGCACTGGACAATTCCACGCTCAAACAGGCCTTGGGCGAACTGTTCAAACTTCCTCTTGCATCAGGTTACCGCATTACTTCGGAATTCGGGTCCCGTGCCGATCCTTTTACCGGTGTTGCAAGCAACCACACAGGAATTGACCTGGCCATTGCACAGGGAACACCGATAAAGGCTGCAATGAGCGGAAAAGTTGCTACTGTAGGATGGACAAATGTTTACGGAAATTATGTGATTGTTACCCATTCAAACGGTTATCAGACACTTTATGCGCATATGCAGAAATATACCGTAAAATCCGGCCAGTATGTGGATCAGGGTACCCAAATCGGTCTTGTAGGTTCAACCGGATACTCAACAGGTCCTCATCTGCATTTTTCTGTTTATAAAAACGGTTCTCTTGTCAACCCGAGAACAATTCTTTCATTTTAATTAAGTGATTTTTAAGGGGCCGGGAATTTTTCCTCAGTCCCTTTTTTCGGAGGAATCCAGTGAATTTTCCAGGTCTCTGCTGCTCCTGCGGACGGACAATTGCAACAGATTTCGTCTATTGTCCCTGGTGCGGTACAAATCAAAAAACTACTTGTCTTGTTCCTGCAGGAAAAAAAAGCGTCCCGAACAAAACTGAATCAAATGTTGAAGACGTGTCTGTTTTTCCCGAAGGCCGTCTTGAAAAAATCACCCGCAGCCTCAAAGCTTTGGAAGACGAATTTTCAGTTTATGCCATCCGGTTCAAAAAACAGGTTTTCATCCTTGCAGCCGCACTGCTTCTCGGGCTTTCGGCACACAATCCCGCAACTGTCAGTGCACAGACCACTTTTTCCAAACTGGATCTGAACAGCAGCAATACTCTGCTTTTTGCATCAAACACAAAATCCACAGCAACAGCAGACCATACCAATCTGTACATGACGGAGCTTTCTCCTGAAGATACGGTTGCTTCCGTTGACCAGCCGAAAATCCTTACCTGTTATCCGGAACACATTGCTTCCATGCAGGGCGGAAAGTACCTTTATGTAACAAACGGAAACGGAACTGCAATATACAACAAGAAACAGCACAACCTTTCATGGCAGACTCAGACAGAATCCCTTTTTTCTGAATCCAACGTTCCTGCAGGAGTTTCTATCAGTCCGGACGGCAACTGGATGGTATACCTTGAAAAAACTTCCGCCGCCTATGCCAACGTAATGCTGAGCGATCTTCGTCAGAACCGCACGCTTCTTCTGTCAACCGGCGCGGAATACAGTTACACACAGGTTCCGGTTCTCTGGGCTCCTGATTCAGGAACACTTGTCTACGAAAAAAACAACGAACTCTATTTTCTTGTTCCAGACGATGCTTTCGGTGCTTCAAAAAATGCAGAAGAATTCCGCAGAATCGGACCCGGATCAATCTCAAATGTCTGCTGGGCTTCCAGCAGTCTCCTTGTTTATGTTGTACATGATTTGGTTTACAGAATCTCAGTCAACGAACTTTTTACCCGTTCTCTCTACGGTGATCTGATGGGCCTTGGAAATGTTGCCGGCCGTCTTGTAAATCCTTTTGACAGCAAGCGTGACCGTTTCTGGTCAAACAGCGACTGCTCAGGAATCGTCATGGTCCAGAACAGCCGCACACTCCTTTATCTTGAACTGACTGGTTCCGACGTGAATTATGCAACAACGCTTTTTACATATCCCTTTGTCAATGTTGCAGGAAGTGCCATCAATTTTCAGGTTTTCTGGAGCTACAACAGTGCTTTCCAGATTCCGGTTGTCTGGGTTGAACTTCTTAGAAACGGATCCGTTGAAAGCTATGTATACAAGCTCACGATCAATGAAAAACAGAAAAACTACTACTTCATGAATCTTCCGCTTCCTCCGTCGGTTTTCAATCCGATTCCTTCTCCAGACGGAAAAAAACTTGCATTCATGGACGAATATTCAGTTCATGTTTTCAACATTGACACATGGCTTCAGTCGGCAGTATTCAGCAAAGAAAAACCGATTTCCTTCAGTTGGATCGACAAATCCTCAATGTACGTCGGTGGCCAGGAAACTGTCCTTACATGGAACATAAATGCAAATACATACGATGTTCATTTTCTTTCAAGCGCAGAAACATTCGGCTGGGAAACAGAAACTGATTCTATTATCGCAAAAAACACTTATGGAAACTTTGTCTATGACAGAAACAGCAATGTCTGGAACCCGAGCAATCTTGCAATTGCAAAAAGTTCCTCCGTTCAGAATTCCAACTGGCGCGTATTTCTTGGTGTAAGCCAGAATTCCTGCTTTACCAACGGAATTTTCGTGCGTTCCATCTCCGGCAACGCACTTACGCGGCCTCTCCTTTCCGAATTTCAGCAGCAAAACCCGGCAAAACCAAAAATCGCCCTTGTCTTTGATGCAATGGACAATGCAGACGGACTTACACCGATTCTCAAGAATCTTTCCAAATTCAACATAAAAACCACTTTCTTCCTCAACGGCGAATTCATGAGAAGATTTCCTTCCGCAGTCCAGCAGATAGTATCAAACGGACACGAATGTGCAAGCATGTTCAATACGGCCGCGGATCTTACAACTACAACTTTCATTCTGGATGAAAATTACATTCGCCGCGGACTGGCAAGAAACGAGGATGAATTCTACAGCATTACCGGAAAAGAACTTACACTTGACTGGCACGCTCCTTATTACAGCGCAACAAACGCAATCATTTCAGCAGGAAACTCGGCCGGCTACAGATACATCAACCCATCAGCAGTATTTTTGGACACTACAAACCTGGAGGAAACTGCCCGTACCGGAGCTCCTTATTACTCTTCCGCAAAAGTGATTGAAATGCTTGTGAAAATCCTTCATGAAAACGCAATCATTCCAGTATGCGCAGGACTTTCACTGGGAACCAGAACCGACTACCTTTACGACCACCTGGATGTATTGATTTCCGCAATTTTGGATGCAGGTTATGAAATCGTAACCGTATCAAAAATGTAAAATTTGCAGCAAACACAATTTACAGCTTCAAAGCCTCAAACTGAATAGATTCATAAAGTTTGGAAATGGACAGAAAAATGAGCGAAAACGAAAAGAAAACCAGAAAGACACAGCAAACTCCGGATAACCCGCCAAAAGAAAGCAAAAAAATCAAAAAAGCAAAGAAAGAACTTTCTTCAGAGGAAATTCTCGCAAAAAAAATCCGCAGAAAGATTGCAGTTCTCGTAACAGCACTTCTTCTTCTTGTTCTGGTTTCATTCACCATTGCTGCGTACTCAGTCTATTCCCACCGGCTGACCCATCCGCAAGTCACACCTTTGTCAGATGAAGCACAGGCCAAACTGAACTCATACTTAACAGAAAAATATTCATTCGGAAATCTCAATCCCCTTCCATATAAGGCAGAATCACCCGAACTTGATCTTTATGCAAAGGCAGCCATCATTTGCGATGTGTCCAACGGTTGTGTACTTTACGAAAAAAATGCTGATCTGATTATTCCCCCCGCTTCTCTTACAAAACTCGCAGTAATGTATGTTGCAGAAACGGACATGGCAGCAGGTCGTGCTTCAGAAGATGATCTTGTACGCCTACCTCAGGATTGCTGGGCAATAAACATGCCTCCTGATTCGTCACTCATGTTTCTCGCAGAAGGACAAAAAGTAACCCTCAGAGAACTGATGCTGGGTCTTGCAGTTCCTTCAGGCAATGATGCAGCCTATGCTATTGCTTTTTATCTCAGCGGCGGAATTGAACCTTACATCAGACGAATGAATGCCGAAATGCAAAAACTGGGCCTTCAGAATACAAAATTTGTGGAACCTTCAGGATACAGCGACGAAAACCGGACAACAGCCCGGGAATTTCTTGCTTTCTGCCGTGTTTACCTTCGTGATTATCCGGAAAGTCTTGAAAAATACCATTCAGTAAAAGAATTTGCCTACCCCCAGAAAGAGAATTTACCGGACTGGATCAAACTCGGATCCCCTCAGACAAATCCCTTCATCCTGACTTCTCCCCTTCTCCGGAAAAACACAAACAAAGCACTTTGGTCGGTAGAAGGTGCAGACGGTCTCAAAACCGGCTACATTGATGAATCCGGTTACAATCTTGCTCTGACGGTAAAAAGAGAAGACACACGTTTTATTTCCGTAACACTGGGCGGCCCCGGCTCCAACAGTACAGAAGGATCCGCTTACCGCACACAGGACGGCCAAACTTTGATGGACTGGGCTTTCTCGGCTTATGTCTCCGCACAGATGCCCCAAATAGATCCCGTCACATTGATAGCAGCCGGCGGTACCAGCTATGAACTTCAGGCAATCCCTGCTTTTAACCGGACAATCACCGTTCCTCTCTCCGAAACATTAACGCGTAATGAAGAAAACAAAGTGATTCTGGACACTTCCGTACGCATTCCGCAGTATGTGGAAGCACCAGTTTCAGTCGGAGATATTCTCGGTTGGATTGATTATTCTGCTGACGGACAAATTCTGGAATCCGTCCCTCTGGTTGCAGACAGAGACATACACCCGGCAAATCAATTAAAACTGAAATTGGACAACTGGATTCTTACCCAAAAAAAAGATTGAAACTTATAGAAGTCTTGTCCAAAAAAAAAATACATGCAAAAAATTGCACATCAAAAGAAGTTTGAACTTCCGAGGATGTGCAATCAGTCCGCACAAACGAAAATTAAAATAGCTGAATTTCGCGGAAAACTCAGATAAAACCCAATGCCGGCCTTTCTGCCGTTCCCGTGTATTCTTTCTTAAGATCCGTATAATCAAGAAATACAAATTTCAAATAAAAAAAAGTTCGGAATATTTTTTTCCATGTTACATGGATCGGAAACCGTTTTTGTGGTTTAGCTTTGAAACTAAGGAAAGAATTGGACAAAAAAAAAGACTAAAACGATTTCTCGTTTTAGTCTTTAAGTGAGCCACACAGGATTCGAACCTGTGACCCACGCCTTAAAAGGGCGTTGCTCTACCAACTGAGCTAGTGGCCCGCTATCAAGTGAACTTCCGTTCGCTGAATGCTCTAGTAATATACACTTATATTATTTTTATGTCAATAGGAAATAAAAAAAATTAAAAAAAATAATTCATAAAATTTTGCTTCCTAAAAAAAAGTAAAAATTATGTAAAAAATACTTTTCAAAATCTTTCTTTACTGTTATTATTATAAATGTGTTTATAGTAACCTTGTTAAGGTTTCTGGTCAGTTTTAGCTTATAGGTTTTGTTGTCAGACTTTTCCTATAAGCTATTTTTTTTGATCTGTCCCTTCCGGAAAAAGACCGGATTAATGTATTCAATTCGGATAAAAAATCCCGGACTAGCAAACACGCGCAAGTCAGAAACCTTCAGGGATCAATTCAGTTCCCAAACTACGCTCTTCACTTGCCCATCTTCCCTTTTAGCGTCGCTATTAACCATTTCTGCAAGCCTAAAACTCCGCACAAGTCTAACGGCAGTAACTGAAAAATTTTTTTATCGTTTGATTACTTTTCTCTCAATGAAAAGACAATCACTTTTTCAAAACCTAGTTTAGGCAAAAAAAAAACACACAGTTTAACTGTGTGTTTAAGTCGGGCAAGCGGAACTCGAATCCGCGACCCCAAGTCCCCCAGACTTGTACGCTAACCAACTGCGCCATTGCCCGTTGTTTTTCAACGTTCATTATATTAGTTAAATTATAATGTTTTGTCAACAGCTTTTCAAACTGCTATCCAAACTTCCGTATTAGCAAAAAAAACTCCCGAGAAGCAGACAAAAAAACATGTCTTTGATCCCGGGAGTTTTCTTAACAGTTTAAAACTTAGAACACAATAGAGGTTCCAAATGCAACATTCAACTGAGGTTTGGCTCCGGGTTCTGTTCCCAGCTCTTTTCCATAAATTGCTGCATCAAACTGGAAGCAAGCAAGTTTCAATCCGGCACCTGCACTGAAGTATCCCTGATTGATTCCCAAACGGGCAGAAATTGTCTTGAAAAGAACCACTTCAGCACCCATGTTGAATCCCAAAACAGGATTTACAACGGCTGTAGAATCTGTCAAAGCAAGGAAATCATCGTGATCAACATAAACACGTGCAGAAGAAATCAAACCGAAAGTGATGTCACTGATGAAAGGAATCTGTGCTGCCAATCCAACTTTGATTTTTGTGTTTCCAGTTGTCGGTTTTGCTTCATCAAAGGCAAAATCAGCAAGCTGAAGAAGGTTTTCAGGGTCATCCATATCAGACAAACCAAGCTTGCCTCCCACCACCTCAACATTGACCAAATCCTGAACAACAACAGATGCTTCTACCATAGACAATGCCCTCAACTGAGCACCCAAATTGACAGAAAGTCCAGCTCTGGAGGAAACATCAACCTTTTTCATCAGGTTTTCCATTCCCGCTTCATTTCCACCGGACAATGCAGTCATTAAATCCATCATACTTCCCTGATAAGAAGCCACAGGTACTTTTACATAAGGTTCTGCCGTAATACCGGCTGAAAAATCAAGGACATTGGAAAAACCGAAACTCTTTGCAAAACCGATTACTGCGGATGTTTTTACTCCAAATTCAGCTTTTGCCACTGTAAGAGAAGGAGCATCAATATCCATATAGGCATCTTCAAAAAGCCCCAAACCAAATCCACCAGCAATGAATGCAAAAGATAAAGGTGCTCCAATTTCCAGTCCCATGTTAAGTCCGTTTTTGGAAATCATATCTGACACATCAGAAATCATTCCGTTCTGGTCAAATTCTTTCTCTCCATTTGCATAAGGGACTGCAATTGCGTAAATATCTTCAAGCGGACCGCCAAAATTAAGTTGTACAGGCAGCATCATGAAAGTATTCTTTGCAAACGCAAGACCTGCAGGGTTTCTCTGCATAGTATAAACGTCTGAATAGTCATTCAAGTGAGAACCACCCATACCGAGTTCCCGCACATTCAATGCAAAGACGGAACTGATCAATACCATAGCCGTCAAAAGTGCAAAAATCTTTTTCATCTAATATCCTCCGTATTCAGATTAGTTTCCCGATCCGCCAAATCCACCGAAGAGACCAAGCAGACTGACACCTTTTTCACTAAGATTGATAATTGTTTCTACAGCAATTGTAAGATCAGAAGTTACATCGTTTTTCAGTTCTGGATCCATGACCCCGGTTCCAAGGATACTATCAACAAGAGTTAATAAAGCTTCTTGCTTTTCTTCATCAGTTGCATTTTCATCCAAATCCAAAACATCATCATCTTTAAAGACTTTAGTAATATTTTCACTTACTTGCTCGAAATCAATCCCCGATTTTTTTACAGCATTTACAGTAAGAGCAACAGAAGCCATCATTACAGCATTTTCTTCTTCATTCGAAAGAGGATCTGTCGATTCATTATGACTTTTGAGCAATGCAGTAATAGCATCAGTATTCTTGATTTCTATTGCATTATCAATGATTGAAGTTAAAGTAGAAGTAATAATACCTGTAATTGCATCAGCTTTTTCTTCTGGTGATTTATTATTGTACTCTTCAGAAGCAAGGTCTTTCAAATTATCCAAAGCACCACCAATTGATGATGTCGGAATCACAACAGAAGCTGCCAAATTCAGAACAGCAGTTTTCTGCTCCGGTTCCAAGTCAACAACTTCTTTCACATCTTTATTACCCAATGCAGAAAGAAGACCTGCGGCTGCTTCAGGGCTGTTTGCTACTTTTGTGTCTGTTGCAGCAGCCACTATATCACCTGCATCGGCTTTTTCGAAAACCTTTTCAGTATCACGTTTAAAAGATTCTGCAAGTGGTACTGTAAACATTCCCGCCATGTCGCAAGATACAAAAAACAGCAATGTAACCACCAGAATAATCATTCCGAATAAAGTGTTTCTTTTCATTCAAACCTCCAAAGATTTGTCAATTTTCAATCCATGTTCATCCCATAAAGGGATTCATGGATAATTATAACGCGCTCTTACTTATATAACAAGGAAAGGCTCAAAAAATGACACTTTTTTCAGTTTTTTTTTAAGAAAAAATTATTACCGTTTAGAACCTATACGAAAAGTTTTCCTTCAGTGTACAATGAATTTATGCTTTACAAGAATTTCAAAGACACAAGTCTGTCTTGTCTGGGTATGGGAAACATGCGCCTTCCGATCAAACAGGGGGGATCCGACAAAGACATTGATTACGAAAAAGCGCAGGAAATCATTGACTACGCAATGGAACATGGAATCAATTATTTTGATTCTGCATATGTTTATCATTCAGGCGAAAGCGAACGTTTCGTCGGTCAGGCATTAAAGAAATATGATCGGGATTCATATTTCATCACAACTAAATACCTTCTAGGAGCAAATCCCGATTATAAAGCAACATTTGAAGAACAACTGAAACGTTATGACAGGGAAAAAATTGATTTCTATTTGATTCATGCAATCGGTGACCAGAATGCAGATACGTACCTTACCAACGGATGTATCGAATACTTTCTGGAACAGAAAAGACTTGGTAAAATTTCTTACCTCGGATTCTCCAGCCATTCGTCACCCGAAACACTCCGCAAATTTGCAAGCCACCATGAATGGGATTTTGCACAGATTCAATTGAATTATTACGATTACCTTTACGGAACAGCAAAAGAGGAATATGACATTTTGAAAGAATTGGGAATTCCTGTTGTGGTAATGGAATCAGTACGCGGAGGACGTCTTTCCTCTTTGCCTCCAAAAGCAGAGGAAATTCTCCGGAATACACACCCGGATTGGACTATCTCAAGCTGGGCATTCCGTTGGCTTAAAAAATTGGACAATGTTATTGTTTCTTTAAGCGGAATGTCAAATCTGGAACAAATTAAAGACAATGTTAACACTTATTCCGATGACCGTGCATTGACTGAAGAAGAAGAAGAGCTTGTCTTCAAAGCAGCCCGCATGCTTCATGACGAATTGGTAGTCCCCTGCACTGAATGCCGTTATTGCATAGATACTTGTCCAGCACAGATAAATATCCCGGGAATGCTTAAAGTTTATAATCGGTTCAAATTGGAAGGACCATGGGCTTTGGGTGCGTTAAAAGAGGTGACATCGGAAGGGAAACCGGAAGACTGTGTTAATTGCGGAAATTGCACGGAGCATTGTCCCCAATCAATAAAAATTCCTGATCTCCTAGCCGAACTAGCAAAATAACCAAAAAAAAACGCCCTTGTACGGGCGTTTTTTTTTGGTTATTTAGGATTAAAAAGCCTCAAAACCCGGAGCAAAAAGAAGAAATAAAGCTTAGAATAAAATTAGAAAACAGGTTTTAAATAAAAAAAGCCTGGCAGCTACCTACTTTCCCGCGGGATGCAGTATCATCGGCGTAAGAGAGCTTG
>JAKSTU010000025.1 GCA_024402435.1 Treponemataceae bacterium | reverse complement strand
TATGGCAAAAAAAATCATGATTGTTGATGATTCAGTTTCAATCAGAAAAAGCGTTTCTTTTGTGTTGTCACAGGAAGGTTTTGAAGTTATTGAAGCAGAAGACGGTATTGACGGTCTTAAAAAAGCTGAAGGCGCAGGTTGTTCACTGGTCATTACAGATATCAACATGCCCAACATGAATGGTATTGATTTCATCAAGAATTTGCGTCAGGATCCTGCATATAAATTCACACCGATTATCGCTCTTACAACCGAAAGTCAGGATGGTAAGATGCAGGAAGGCAAAGCAGCCGGAGCTACCGGCTGGATTGTCAAACCTTTTACATCAGAAAAACTGATTGCAATCGTCAAGAAAATTTTAGGCTGATTTGCAGAAATCTTTAAGTTGCTGTATCTGCTCCAAAACTCTTTCTTTGGCAGGTCCACCGGTTGTTTTGCGGGCATTTACACAACTTTGAGGTTTCAAAACTTCGTATACATCATTCTCTATCAAATCTGAAATTTTTCTGTATTCTTCAAGATCAAGGTCTTCAAGATTGATGTTGGAATCCAAACATTTTCTGACAGATTTTGCAGATATTTCATGAGCCACTCTGAAGGGAACCCCTTTCTTTACAAGATAATCTGCCAAGTCAGTGGCATTTGCATGACCGCCTACACAAGAAGCGGCCATTTTTTCTTTGTTCCACTTTGCTGTCCCAATCATTTGTGTAAAAATATGGACACAATGCAATGCAGTATCATAAGCATCAAACAGGTTTTCCCGGTCTTCCTGCAAATCACGGTCATAACTTAAAGGAAGTCCCTTCATGATTGTCAGAAGTGCAATCAAATCACCGTAAACACGACCGGTTTTTCCGCGAATCAATTCAGCAAAGTCAGGATTTTTCTTCTGAGGCATGATACTGGAACCAGTTGACCATTTTTCGGACAAATCAATGAATCCGAATTCCACAGTTGACCAGATTACGATTTCCTCACAAAAACGTGAAAGATGCATCATAAGGATGGACAGATCTGAAGCAATTTCAATGCAATAATCACGGTCTGCAACGCTGTCCAACGAATTCTGGGTAGGGCCAACAAAACCAAGTTCAGCTGCAACAAATTCCCTGTCAAGCGGAAGTCCGCTTCCGGCAAGTGCACCCGATCCAAGAGGACTTAATTCAATGCGCTTTACGCTGTCAGAAAGTCTTTCATAATCCCGTTTCAACATCCATGCCCAACTGCAAAGGTGCTGAGCCAAAGTAATGGGTTGAGCACGCTGCATATGAGTATAACCGCTGAGCAAAGAATCAGTATGTTCGGCAGAAATGTCTGCCAAAGTCCGGATCAATTCCAGAACAGAACTTTGCAGTTCGGGAACAGCATGACGAAGATAAAGTCTTTCATCCAAAGCAATCTGGTCATTCCGGCTTCTTCCTGTATGAACTTTTTTCCCGATATTTCCAAGCCGGTCTGTGAGAACACCTTCAACAAAAGAGTGAATATCTTCTGCTGTTGTATCAATTTCCAAAGATCCGTTCCTGATTTCTTCTGCAATTTTGGAAAGTTCTGAAGCAATAGAAGCGGATTCTTCAGAAGGAATTATTCCGGTTTTTCCAAGCATTTTTGCATGAGCAATACTTCCCCTGATATCATCAGGAGCAAGCCGCATATCAGCATAAATTGATGTTTCAAATTCTACCGCTTCTGCATCAGGACCTTCAGCAAACCGGCCATGCCACAAAGCTGCATGATTTCCACCGTCAATGGCGGATTTTTTTTGATTTATTTCAGACATAACAACTCCTTAAAACACCACATCAGCAGTGATCATAATCTGTTTTTCAATTATTCCCTAAAGTAAGGAATCCCAAATACAATAACGAACTATACACAGAGGTCAAAGATGTATTGATTCCATATGTCACAGCGTACATATTGACATAAAGGACATCAGTTCCTGACTGGGGATCATATGAAAAATCAGAAGACTCAGTATCCCCTCCACCAACCAGATTCTGAAGATTATCAAATGAGGAATTACCACCAATACCGCGACATGGAATTCCAACCTTAGTCAAATCATTGGCGTTAGTTCCCAAATAAAAACCTGACTGATAATCACCTTCATCAACAAGACGAATTACAGCTTTTAAATTGTTATTTCCTTTCTTGGCAAAAACCGGTTTGTTCCCGTTTACTGAATCCATTTCATAGTAATGTAAGTCACTCATTTTATTGAAGCCGCTTTCAGAAAATTCAGCATTTTTTGACTTGATCTGATTATTATCGCTTTCCAACATGGATTTATTATTATAAATCCTATAGAAAACCGCTGTACCGAACTGATCAATATCTCCAAAACTTTCTGCCCCATCAGCGGTAGTAAATTCACATTTCTTTCCTTCTGCAGTATCCTCCGCAGGAAGAACAGCATCAATGGGAGGTCTGATCATTGAAAAAACTTCAAGTCCACAGGAAAAAAGGCAAAAGCATAAAAAAAGGCAGAAAACTACCAGGAACTGTCTACATCTAAACAACCTCATAGTTTCTGCCCCTCTCAAAAGGAATTATAGAATCAAATCAAATCAGATCTGACCCGCCACTTCAAAAGAAATCAGGCGGCTTTTTGCCAAATTGGCGTACTGATCACCAGAATATTCATCATTGAGTTTTGTGTAATACTCAGCAGCTTTTGCAATGTTTCCCCGCTGTTCTTCAATTCGTCCCAAGTTGAAAATTGCTTTTGCCTTAAGAAGGAAGTTATCGTATGACAAAGCTTTTTCAATGTTTGCAACAGCTCCGTCAAAGTCTTTCAATTCTTCACAAGCTACACCGGCATTATAATATGAAACCGGAGCTGTATATGATTTTGAATCAGCTGCAGCTGCAGAAAGCCATGCATTCTTTGCATTTTCAAAGTTTCCGTTACCGAATTCAAGACCGCCAACAAGCATGAACGCATGAGCACCAACTCCATTCTTTGCGTTCTTGGAAGCAAGGTCTTTTGCCTGTGCAAGAATATCAGCTTCTTTGGCTGCAACTTCATCAGCAGTCAGATTTGAATCATTCTGATAGTTTGAAAGGTTGTAAACCAATGTATCGTAAGCGGAATAACCTTTTTCTGTATTCTTTTCTGAAATTCCGACCACAACACCAGCAGCAATTCCCCCAAGAACAAGAACAGCTACAATTACAATCAATGCAACACGATATTTGTAAACAAAAGAACTGATTGATCCTTCAATTGTCTTTTTTTCTTCTTTTTCCATAATCAACTCCTGATTCCCAATTCATTCATCAAGCGGGACACATATGTCCGCTGGATTCCAAGAATTTCCCCCGTTTTAGTTTGATTCCATGATGTTTCATCAAGGATTTTTGTAATATACGCTTTCTTAAAATTGTTCAACGCAGTTTTAAGTGTGCGGTCTTCAGAACAAAGCGCCTCAGCTACATCCTGCCCTTCACCGGCTGGTTTCACATTCAAACGCAGGTCTGAACTTTTAATCAGAGGAGGTACACCCAAAACACAGGCTCTCTCCACTGTATTTTCCAATTCACGAACATTACCCGGCCAAGAATACTGATTCAGCAAAGCCATAGCTTCCTCTGAAAAACCGGAAAATGCTTTTTTTGTTGCGCCACTGAATTTTCTGAGAAAATTCAAAGCCAAGGGTTCAATATCCTGCTTTCTTTCCCGCAACGGCGGAACATAAATCGGCAGAACATTCAGCCTATAATATAAATCGCTGCGGAATTGCCCCTGTCTGACCATTTCTTCTATATCACGGTTCGTGGCCGCAACAATTCGTACATCAACAGTCTGTGTCTCACTGGAACCCACTTTCTCAAATGATTTTGTCTGAATCACTCTAAGCAGTTTAACCTGCAAATCAAGTGGCAATTCCCCAATCTCATCCAAAAAAATTGTTCCGCCGTCAGCAATTTCAAAACGCCCTTTTCTGTTGGAAACAGCGTCTGTAAAAGATCCTTTGACATGCCCGAAAAGTTCGCTTTCTAGCAACAAAGGAGAAAGGGCCGCACAATTTACACGAACAAAAGGTTTTTTTGCACGTTCACTTCTCAAGTGAATCTGTTCTGCAAAAAGCTCTTTTCCAACACCACTTTCCCCTAAAATCAAAACAGAAGAATTCGTACTGGAAAGTTGTTCGACAACTTTAAGCAAATCAAGAACAGCAGGACTTTTTGCTACAAAAGTATGATAATCAGGCCCAGATGCAATTGCATTCTGCAGAACAGAAATCTCATCCTGTGCCTGCCGAAAAGTCACAGCATTCTGATAAGCAATAACTGCAAAAGTACTAAGTTGCTCAATAATGTCCAGGTCTTCTTTTGTAAAATCCTGTCCATTAGCTTTATTCAAAAGTTCAATTACACCAATGCTGGAGTTTTTTACCCTCATTGGAACGGCAATCATATTTTTTGAAAGATAACCTGTTTTTTCCTGAACCGATGAAAAAAAGCGCGGATCATGAGCAACGTCATTTATTACAACGCTTTCGCAATGCTCATTAACCCATCCGGCAATACTGCTCTTGGAAACCGGAATTGATTTTGCTTCTGAACCTTTTGGCCCCAAAGCAAGCTCAAAACGCAACGAATCATCATCTTTATTAACCAGCAATAAGGATGATGATTCGCAAGTAACAAGACGCATCGCTGATTCAAGAATCCGAACCAGCAACGCGTTAATATCTGAATAATTTGAATTAATCAGCGTATTTATCTCTATGAGTGTATTCAGTTTGTCCGCATCAATTGAAGTGTTCATCTGTTTCTGCTCATAGAGAAAAGAATCAGTTTTTCTTCAGCAGGTCAGCAAAAGGATTGTATGCGTCATCACCTTCACTGTCATTTGAAGACATGTACTGAGAAATCTCATCGCGCTGCTGTTTACGTTTGAACTCTTTTACAGAGAAAGCAACTTTCTGTTTTTCAGGGTTAACGTCAACAACATAAACGTTGATTTTATCACCGACATTGTATTTCTTTACAGCTTCTTCATAAGGTTCTTCGCGGTTGTCACTCAGATTTGCCTTATTTACAAGACCTTCAATGTCCATAGGAGCTTTTACAAACACACCGAAGTCGGTAATTGAAACGATTTCACCTTCCAATGTTGAACCGGGTTTGTATGCGTTGCTGAACTGTTCCCAAGGATCGTCAGAAAGCTGTTTGATTCCCAAACGGATGCGGTGGTTTTCTGTGTCACAGTCGATAACAACTGTTTCAACTTCCTGACCAACCTGAAGTTCGCTTGAAGGATGTTTAACTTTCTTTGTCCAAGAAATATCATCTGCATGGAGGAAACCGTCGATTCCTTCTTCCAGCTCAATAAATGCACCGGAGTTTGTAATCTTGACAACTTTACGTGTAAGTTTTGTTCCGACAGGATAAAGTTCTGAGATTTTTTCCCAAGGATTGTCAGAAACCTGTTTCAGACCGAGAGAAACGCGTCCTGCCTGGATATCATAACCGAGAACCATGCATTCAACTTCATCACCGATCTTAACAACGTCACCGGGTTTGCTGATTTTCTTTGTCCAAGAGAATTCACTGATGTGTGCAAGACCTTCAATTCCTTCTTCCAGTTCAATGAATGCACCGAAATCAGTAAGTTTTGTTACAGTTCCTTTTACAACATCATTTACGTGATATTTCTCTTCAAAATGCAACCAAGGATCTTCAGAGAAGTGCTTGATTGAAAGATTGATGCGTTTTTCTTCAGGATCAAGGCGGATAACTTTAAGTTCAATTTCCTGACCTTTTTTTACAAAATCCTTCGGACGAGTTACATGACCCCAGCTCATGTCGTTGATGTGGAGAAGACCGTCAAATCCGCCCAAATCAATGAAAGCACCGAAACTGGTAAATGTTTTGACAGAACCTTTTACTGTATCTCCAACCTGAACATTGGCAAAGAAATCATCGCGGTTCTTTTCTGTTGTTTCTTCAAGATATTTTCTTCTGTTGACAACAATATTTGCTTTCTGGTCTGCATAAAGGCGTTCAAGATAGAACTGTCCTTTAAGACCGATCAATTTCTCAGGTTTGTCAACTTTAACGCTGTCTGACTGACTGATCGGGAGGAAAGCATGTATATCTGCACCCAGAGAAACATCATAACCACCTTTTACGGTCTTAACGATTGTTCCATCTACAGGAGTTTTGTCTGTAAAAGCCTGGCGCAGTTTTTTCCAAATCTGTTTAAGATCTGCTTTTTGCTTTGAAACAATGACTTCGCCGTGTTTATTCTCTTTTGTTACAAGAACAACACTTACTACATCACCGATATTAGGCAATTCCGAAAACTCCGATGTCGGAATTTTTCCCTCGGATTTGTAACCCACATCAATAAAAACCTGATCCTGAGTTACCTGAATGACAGTACCATTAATCAGCTGACCTTCTTCGAGAGATTCAAAACTTTTTAAGTACTCTTCCTGCAATTGTGTTTGGATGTTCCCTTTGGAGTTCTGAGTTTCATCCGTTACCACTTCCATCTTATCCATAATAATCCCTTATAAGTGAATTTTGCTTATTATTATCTCACAAACCTGGTCAATGGTCAAGTCTGAAGTATCAATATAAAAGGCATCGGGAGAACGGATCAAAGACCCTTCTTCCTTATTTTTGTCAATTTCATCCCTTTGACGGATCGATTCTTTTATTTCTTCAAGAGAAAGGTTGCTGACGCCCTGGTTGAAACGCCGCAAAGCCTGAACATCAAGAGATGCATCAAGATAAAACTTGTATTCCGCATTGGGGAAAACCACAGTAGTAATGTCCCGTCCTTCACAGACAACACTGATTTTTTCTGCCACAGCCCGAAGTTTGTCATTTACGATATGCCGAAGGGGGACTATTGCGGAAACCTTTGCAGAATTAAGATCAACTTTGTCCTGATGAAGAAGGTGATCAACGTCTGTCCCGTTCAGAATGAGATGGGAACCTACGTAATCCATCTTGAGGGAGGCAGCATGCTCAAGAATTGCCTTCTGGTCAGTCAGGTCAATCTGATTGTCAAGAAGGGACAAAGTTATTCCGCGGTAAAAACTCCCGGAATTCAAAAAAGTAATGTCCAAAGTTTGGGCAATGCGTTTGGCAACAGTACTTTTTCCTGTGCCGGCAGGCCCGTCAATTGCTATAATCATGGGAAAATTTTAGCAAAAAACGGGATTTATCTCAATACTCGAAATTCAGCAGTGAAGACACTTCCCTTTGGGACAAATCACGGAATTGTCCCGGAGCCAAACCTTCAGAATCAATGGAACCGATTCTGACACGGGTAAGCTTTCGGATTCCAAGAGAAAACTGCTCGAAAACACGCCGGATTTCTCTGTTCTTTCCTTCAATAAGCACAACCCGCATCTTTCTGGGATTGATTTCTCTAGCAAGCTTGGCTTTATAGAAAACACCTTCTACACGGATTCCTTTTTCAAATTTCTGACAAAGGTCACGGGGCAAAGGAGTCGACACTTCAACGATATATTCTTTTTCAATCTGCGAAGACGGATGGGACACCTTTGCTGCAAAATCCCCGTCATTGGTAAAAATGATGAGTCCGCCGGAAAACATGTCCAGACGGCCCACATTATAAAGCCGTTCTGAATAGGCTTCCTTTAGAAGTTCGGCTGCGCATGGACGCCCCTGCTCATCAGCAAGAGAGCACACGTAACCGGTCGGCTTATTCAGGAGAACATAGCGTTTGGTTTCTTCAAGCTTTACTTCTTTCCCGTCAACGCAAACAACATCAGAAACCGAAACCTTTGTTCCCAGTTCAGTCACCACTGACCCGTTTACAGAAACACGGCTGGCAGAAATTATTCCTTCTGCAGCTCTCCGGCTGGCAACTCCTGAATGAGCCAGAAAAACCTGAAGTCTCATCTCTTCTTTTACTTCTTTTTCAGCGGGCAAGCTCAAAGCGTTCACTCTCCGTTTCATCAAGTTTTGGCAAATCTGCAATGCTGTTCAATCTGAAGAACTTGAGGAATTCTTTTGTTGTTCCGTATTGAATCGGTTTTCCGGGAATATCCTTTCGTCCTGTCTCGCGAATCAGATTTCTTTCCAGAAGCAGACGGACCATATTGTCAGCGGACACACCTCTGATTGCTTCAATTTCAGAGCGGGTTATCGGCTGGGAATAAGCAATGATGGACAAAGTTTCCAAAGCAGACTTTGAAAGCTTGCCCTCATTTTTGCGTCCGTATCTTTCCTTAAGATACTGCCACAGATCCTTTTTAGGCATCAGGACCCAACCGCCCGTAATCTGAACAAGTTCAAGACCGCAACTTTCCTGGGAATAACGTTCTTTGAGCGTTTCCAATGCCATTTGGACAATATCCTTTGCAAGCAGAGAAATCTCTGCAATCGCATCTTCAGTCAAAGGCTCGCTTTCCAAGAAAAGTATTGCCTCAACAAGGGATGTTTCTTTTTCCACAGTAATCTCCATAAGCAGAACCTAAGCAGCAAAAGGACGGATTTTAATGTCACCGAACATTCGGTTCTGAAAAATACAGGCCATCTTGAATTTTACAGCTTCAAGAATCGCCATAAAAGCACAGACAATGTCCATAAGATTGTCTTTCCGGACTATAAGATCCGTAAAATAACACTCTCCTTTTTCCTCAAGGAGTTCATTCATCAGCGTTACTTTTTCACTGACTGATATTTCTTCATACATTGTCAGAATCTGTTCGTGGGTATACGAAGAAACCAGTTTGGAAAAAGTTTTCATCAAACTCCATGTATCAACCTGTTCCCAAAGATTTTCTTCTTCAAAAGGAAGGACACGCTGGATTTTTTTCCGTTCAACAGACCATTCATTATTGTCTTCCCTTTCTTCCATGAGAACGGAAAGCTTTTTGAACTTCTGGTACTCAATCAGTTTTTCTACAAGTTCCTGACGGGGATCTTCCAGTTCGTCATCAGAAAAAGTCGTTTCCATGGGGAGAAGCATCCGTGACTTAATGTAGATAAGGTCAGCAGCCATTGCATAAAACTCGGTAATACTGTCCAAATCCGTAGAAACTGCGTAATCAAGATACTCCATGAACTGCTCTGTAACTTCTGCAATCGGAATATCATAAATATTGATTTCGTTCTTTTTTATAAGAAAAAGAAGAAGATCCAAAGGTCCTTCAAACTCTCCCAGTTTGAACTGCTGTTTGTCTTTTGCAGTTTTTTCAATTGCATATTGTTCCATAATACGAGACTCCCTGATCAGGAAGTTTTTTCAAAGCTTCTGAATAAAACTTCCATTCTTCTTTATCGGGATATTTCTCAAGAATCTCAAGCAAAGGAACAAGAATAAATTCACGTTCTTTCAAACGGGGATGAGGAATTTCAAGATCCGGTTCATCAACTGAAATATTCTGACCTGATTCATCTGAAAAAAGCTCAATATCTATATCAAGGGATCTGGGACCGTTACGTATTTCCATCGCCCTGTTCCGGCCCAACTCCGCTTCAATAGCCTGTGTTTTTGCAAGAACTTCTTCCGGGTCAAGTTCAGTATATCCGCAGAAAGCCATGTTATAAAAATCATCCTGATCAGTTACGTACATGGCTTTGGTTTTATAAACAGAAGACCTTACCGGGTCCGAAAAAATTTTTTCAAGACGAATACAGGCTTCCTTCAGAATTTCTGCAGGACTGAGTTCCACACCATCAAGCAGGAAACTTCTGTTGGAGCCCAGTCCCAGAATTACTCGGTTCATCAGAACAATTCCGAAGGAACTGCTGTGTCCCCGTCGGCGGATGGTTTTGCGGCTTTTTCAGTCTCAGCCACAGCTTTTTTGCTGCTGCTTTTTCCGGTTTTTGCATTGTCTTTTGTTTCAATGACCTGGCCGGGGAACATTTTTTCGCGTACTTTGCGTTCCAACTCGTTTCTGTACTCTTCATTCTGGTTAAGGAAAGCAAGAGCATTTTCACGTCCCTGACCGATTTTGTCTTCACCGGCAGTAAACCATGCACCGCGTTTGTCAATGAATCCATGCTTTACAGCAGCATCAAGAAGACTTGCTGTAGAAGAGATTCCTTTGCCGAAAAGAATATCCAGTTCAACTTTGCGGAAAGGCGGAGCAACCTTGTTCTTTACGATTTTTACACGAACTCTGTTTCCGACAGCGTCTTCTTCACCCTTTGCTTCAATTGATTCAATGCGGCGGATTTCAAGACGGACTGATGAATAAAATTTCAGTGCATTTCCACCGGTTGTTGTTTCAGGATTTCCGAACATGACACCGATTTTCATACGGATCTGGTTGATGAAAATTACAATACACTTTGACTTGCCGATTGTTGCAGTAAGTTTTCTCAATGCCTGACTCATCAGACGGGCCTGAAGACCCATATGACTGTCACCCATATCACCTTCGATTTCTGCCTGAGGTGTAAGAGCTGCGACAGAGTCAACAACAATTACATCAACTGCACCGGATCTGACAAGACTTTCTGTAATGTCCAAAGCCTGTTCACCTGTATCAGGCTGAGAAACCCAAAGTTCGTCAATGTTTACACCCAGATTTTTCGCATAAACAGGATCCAGCGCATGTTCCGCGTCAATAAAAGCTGCAATGCCACCCAATTTCTGGGCTTCTGCAATTGCATGAAGAGCCAATGTTGTTTTTCCGGAAGACTCAGGACCGTACATTTCAATGATACGACCTTTGGGATAACCGCCGATACCAAGAGCTTCGTCAAGAAGAATTGAACCGGAAGGAACTACTTCCATTCCTGCAGCGTCTGCATGAGTTCCAAGCTTCATAATGGAACCTGTTCCGAACTGTTTTTCAATCTGAAGACGAGCAGCTTCCAAAGCTTTCAATTTTTCAGACATTTCTGCCTGTGCTTCCAATTCATTTGTCACTTTTGCCACCTTTTTCTTCCTCCCGTATATTATTATAGGCGCCCGGTAAAAAAATCATCAAAAAAAATAGAAAAAAAAATATTTTTTTTAGATTTCTCCATTTATTGACTGACGGATTGTTTTTGCCGTCAGATACAATTTTCCGTCTTTTTCAGTCAGTTTGCCGAAAACTTCCAGATAAGGTTCATTCATGTCCAGATTCAGACTTCTGTCCAGTTCAAGACGAACGCTTCCTTCATACATTTTGTCAGCAGAAGAACCGGAAAAAGAACCAACGAGAAATTCGCATATTATTTTATCATCATAAACATTAAGGTTAACAATGGAGCCTTGCCATAAAACATGACATTCCAGATAAAGTCTCGGATTCAGCTGAACCTGGCGAAGTGAAAAATTGTCCTGAAAACTGTTTTCCTTAAAACTTGCATAAGTAGGATTCTTTTCCAAATAATCCATTATGCTCCGTGTCTTGATCTTGATTGTCGCAGAAGCATTGGAATTCAGGATTCTGTTGATTTCCACCTGTGAAGCATTGTCTCTGTGCTGCTGAAAGTATTTGAGCGCGTTGTCATAACATGCAACAATATCCTGAGAAGACAAATCAAAATCAGAACCCAAATTCTGTGGAGCAGAATCCAAAGGGTTTGATTTTTCATCAACAGAAAGAACAAGATGTGACATGTCAGCACGGACTCCGTTCATACCGGAAGCCTGCCTGTAAAAATGCCAGCCGATATATGCACCGCAAATCAACAGCGGAACAAGAAAGCAAAGTGGCAAAATTGAAGGATGGATTCCGAATTTAGGATACAGTTTTTTTACTGAATCAGATTTTACCCAGCGCTGAATGGAATCAGGATTTTTTTGATCGGAATTCCTCTGAATACACGAAATTGCTTTTTTTGCAGTTTTGTTGTTCGGATCAGCAGAAAGAACTGCCAGATAAGTTTCTACTGCATGCGGAATTTCACCTCTACGCAAAAGTACCGCTGCATAGGCATTTTCTACAAAGGGCTTGTTCCGTGAAATTCTTCTGGCCCGTCTGTAATAAGATTCGGCGCTGCCCAAATCCCCTACGAAAAAATACGCAGACCCAAGATAAAAAAGGTATAGAACTGAATCCCGATAAAAAGGAGCCTGTGGTTCAAGAAGAGAAATCACTTTGTTGTATTGCTTTTTTCGGAGAAGAATTTTTGCTTTTTTCAGACAATCAACAGCCATTATTGCTTCACCCTTCCCATTTTTCTTAAAATCGCATCAAGTTCAAGATTGAGCATCTGAACTTCAGCAAGAGTGACAGAACTGGCTCCGGACTCTACAAGCTGAATGCGGGTCAGAAGATCGTTAAGATATTCAGAATTCAACTGCTCTGCCGTAATGGGTCCCAATTCATAGGAAATTCCATTTTCGTCAGTAAAAGAATTTTCAGCTTTTTTTACTATAGTCTGGACAAATGCCAAAGATTCTTCCGTAATTGACTGCAGATCAGGTGGTACACTTCCACCGGCACCAGTGGTTATGTAAAAAGAAAAATTGCTTTTTGCCAAAGCGGGCAACTGAACTTCGTTCCAATAGATTCCCAAAGCCGAATTATTGTAGGACCGGATGGAATCGAATTTACGGCCGGAAGAAACTTTGTGAAGCCAAGTTCCGGAAAGAAGGTACTCTTTGTTTGCCATGGAGACAAGTTGTGGCGAAGACACATATTCCCCGTCCAACAGAAACTGAATGCTCTGAATTCCGTCCGTAGAGCGAATCCATTTGTCAGTTTCCATTGATTCAAATCCGAATTCTGAATTTATGCGGTTGGTAAATTTTGTTGAAAAATGAGTTTTTGTTGACTCGCCAAGCATTGTGTCAAAAAGTGCTTTCACTGCGAATTTTTCAGATTCGGTGCCGGTATTCTGAACTGTAATATCAACGCGGATTGAATCATTATCAGCAGAAACGGAAGAAAGAACAAGAAACTGAATTGCTACAAAAGCTTCGTCAGCAACATTGAAGGAAAGAACTGCACCATTGTCTACGGGATATGCGTAAGCATTGACTCCAAGACCTTTTTCCAATTTTCTGACATTGTCTCCGCTTTTCAAATAAAAGCCAGTTGCAGAAGTATAAGAGCCGTCGTCAAGCAAAGGCTGAAAATTACCCGAAATCTTATTCTTTCTGTAAATGCAGAAACTGCCGTTATCAGGATTGAGTGTCAGCCGCATATTTTTTGTTTCTACGACTGTGTCTTCAGCAAAAACAAAAGAAAGAGAAAACAAAAGAATAAAAACAGCAATAAACTTTGAAATCTTCAAAAATCTGCTCCAATACTTACTGTTCCATCAGCAACCGGAGCTGACGTGCTTTTTCCTGCAAAATCTTTATGTTAAGAAGGATTTCTTCATCCACAATTTCATGACTGGGTTCTGCAGCAATTTCTTCACGGAGGGGAGTTTCTTCTTCCACAGAGGCAGTGCTTTCACCGTTTCCGGACACAGCAGAAGAAAGGCTGCTCTGAAAAGCAGGAGTCAACCCCTGAACAATCTGAGTTGTGGTTGAAGTTTCGGGGAAAAAGGGATTTTTGGGCGTTGCAGAAGAATAACCATAGGGAAGCAAAGCTCCGCTTGCAACAGCGGCCTGACGTTCTTCCGCTTTTTCAACGGCGGCCAATGCCTCGTTAACAGCATTTTTCATCTGCCCGTTCAGATCAAGAAGGTATTCTTTGTCAGCCTTCAGCTGTCTTGTTTCTACAATTTCTGCCTGCATTTCTTCTATTTGGACAGAAAGCTGTTTTACCTCGGCACGAAGAGAAAGAACTTCTTCCGTCTGAAGCTGTTTAAGCTGACGCTCATAATCTTCTTTTGTAGCAAGATATTCTTCTCCTGTAACACGCAGAAGATAAAGCAGTTTTTCTTCACGTTCCCGCTGGTTGAGAAGTTCCAGACGGAATGCTGATTCAACAACCTTTGAACTTTCCGGATATTCAAGAACAATACGCTGGAAAAGTGATTCTGCCTGATCAAAGTTAAAAGTCTGATACAAAGATTCTGCCATCCAGAAAAGTGATGAAGGAACGAGTTCATGATCAGGATATGAATTGCAGAAATTCGTAAAAAGTCTTACAGCTTCCGTATAGTTACCCTTAAGGAAGTTTGCCCTTGCAATCTGATACTGAATCTGAGGAATGTAATAATTGGCCGAAAAATTGGAAATGAATATTTCTCCGTCGGAAAGAACAGAATCATAATCTTCTGCAAACATTTCTGACATAATCAGAACATACCAGGTTTCAGGATTCAGGTTTTCGGGCATTGAAGTTGCTTTGCGAAGGAAAAACAAAGCAGAAGTCCAATCCCCGACCCGATAGGCTTCAAGTCCCTGAACAAGAAGATTGTCCTGAGACTGGGCAAAAACTGAAACCGGAAGGATAAAAAGAAAACATGAAACAATGAAAACCGACAGGATTTTTTTCAAATTCTTCTCCAATAATTCAAAGTTTGTCAAAGCCGGCAGGAATCAGCTGTAAGTTTTCCTGAAAAAAAGGCACTGCCTGAAACAACAACATCAACACCGGCTTTTACCACGTCAGAAACGGTATTCTGATTGATTCCGCCGTCAACTGAAATTGTATACCCGAAACCCTGATTCCGTCTAATGGAATCAAGCTGTGCAATTTTGTCCACACATTGAGGAATGAGTTTCTGTCCGCCATAACCGGGATTGACCGTCATTACAAGAACTATGTCAACAAAAGGAAGCAGTTCCTGAATTGCACTTACAGGTGTGGAAGGCACGATACTGATTCCCGCTTTTTTTCCCAATTCGTGGATCCGTGACACAATCCTGTGATGATGAACTGCGGCTTCGTAATGAAATGTAATGCAGTCAGCCCCTGCTTCTGCAAAAGAATCAACAAAAGTGTCCGGATGCTCTGTCATAAGATGAACATCCAGTGTCAGATCTGTAAGGGGACGGATTGAGGCAACTGCCTGCTGACCAAGGGTAATAGGCGGAACAAAAGACCCGTCCATAACATCAATATGGACCCAGGATCCACCGTTTTCTTCTATATATTTGACAGAACTTTTCAAATCAGAAAAATCTGTTGCAAGAATTGACGGAGCAAGAGAAACAGTTTTCATAACAATACTATACTAGCAAATAGCAAAAGACTGCGCAAGTAATCCGCCATGTCATGAAAAAATCCGTTGCAATGGCATAAACTAAGAATTAGAATGAAGTGACAATTTTGGGAGAAAAAAAAATGCACGACACACTTAAACAAGTCAAAATCAATGATGATTTTTTCAACAAATATGAAAAGCTGATTGCAGAAACTGTTCTGCCTTACCAGGAAAAGATTCTTCGGGATCAGATTGAGGATGCGGAGAAAAGTCATGCAATCGCAAACTTTGAAGCTGCTGCAGAAACACTCAAAACCGGGAAAGTTCCGGAAGATTTCTACGGCTTTGTCTTTCAGGACAGCGATGTGGCCAAATGGCTTGAAGGAGCAGCTTATTCACTGCTCAACAAACCTGATCCTGAACTGGAAAAACGTGCGGACAGCGTAATTGAACTGATTGCTTCCGCACAAATGCCCGACGGTTATCTGGACACCTATTTCACTCTCAAACCAGATTGTCCGCGCTGGTCAAACCTTGGAGAAGCACACGAACTTTATTGTGCCGGACACATGATTGAAGCCGCCGTTGCTTATTATGAGTGCACGGGTAAAACCCGTTTCCTTGAGATTATGTGCCGTGTTGCAGACCATATCTACAATCATTTTATCACGGAAAAAGCTGAAGGTTATCCCGGACATCCGGAAGTGGAACTTGCTTTGATGCGTCTTTACAGAGCAACCGGAAAGCCGGAATATCTTGAACTTGCAAAACATTTTGTTGATGTACGCGGAGTTGACAGCGACTACTTCATCAAGGAAAAACTTAGAAGAGGCTGGACAGTCTGGGGCTCAGACCACCTGAACAAAGAATATGCACAGAATCACAAACCTGTAAGAGAACAGGACAAGGCTACAGGTCATTCTGTCCGTGCCGCATATCTTTACACCGGAATGGCCGATGTTGCAGCCACCACAAATGATAAGGAACTGGCAGATGCCTGCAGAAGACTTTGGGACAACATGACCCGAAAACGTATGTACATCACAGGTTCAATCGGATCTGCCTACGAAGGTGAATCTTTTACGGAAGATTACCATCTGCCCAACGACACAACCTACGGAGAAACTTGTGCAGCAATTGCACTTGTTTTCTTTGGCCGCAAAATGATTGATCTGGAGAAAAACGGAAAATACGGTGATGCAATGGAAAAAGCATTGTACAACGGTATTCTTTCCGGCATGCAGCTGGACGGCATGCATTTCTTCTATGTAAATCCTCTTGAAGTTATTCCCGGAATATCAGGAAAAGCACAGACTCACAAACATACATTGCCGCAGCGCCCCAAATGGTTCCCCTGCGCATGTTGTCCGCCGAACATTGCACGCCTTATTCCTTCAATCGGAAGGTATGCTTGGGCGGAAGAAACTGATTCTCCCAAAGGGCACACTGTCTGGAGCACGCTTTTTGCAGGAAGCACAATCCAACTTCAGGACAACAAAGGCAAAATCCGGCTTGACACAGGAAAGCTCGGCTATCCTTACGGCGGCAAATTGACATACACTTTTGAATGTGCAGAAGGCAACAAAAATGTTGATGCAACTCTTGCAGTCCGCCTTCCTGAATGGAGCCGCAAAACTGTTATCCAAATCAACGGAAAACCAGCTGAATATAAAGAAGAAACCGGATATGCCTACATTTCAGGCCCCTTTGACAGTTCTACAGAAATCTCTGTGGAATTTGACATGAGCGTAAGATTTCTTTACGCACGTACAGAAGTGGCAAGTGACAGCGGAAAAACTGCTGTCATGCGCGGGCCCGTTGTTTACTGCGCTGAAGGTGTTGACAACAACGGAACTGTTCTTGGTCTTTGTATTGACACATCTGCTTCTGTGGATGAAAAAACGGTGGCGGACCCTGTTTTGGGAAAAATCGTTGTTCTTGATGCCAAAGGAAATGCAATCAAACAGGAAGAAGACGCACCCCTTTACAGTGACAGAAAACCAGTTGCAGAAAACTGCAATATCAGGCTGATTCCTTATTATTCATGGGGAAACCGTGGGCTTACACAAATGAGAGTATGGATTCCTTACATAAATATCAAATAAAAAATTGGAGAAAAAAATGAAAAACCAGATTATCAGAAACAGAATTTCATTCGGACTTGGAACAACAGGCCGTGACATGGTTTATGCCCTTGTAAGCATGTACCTGATTTATTATCTGACGGATATTCTCAAACTGCCGGATGCAACAGTAATCGTGGTAACCAATATAATGCTCGGGGCGCGCATTTTTGATGCATTGAACGATCCTTTCATGGGAACCGTTGTTGACAGTACGCACACACGCTGGGGCAAGTTCAAGCCATGGATTCTTTTCGGCGTTTTGACAAGTGCTGTCCTGACTGTTCTGCTTTTTACGGATTTCGGGCTTACGGGAACAAAATACACGATTCTTTTTGCAGTTGTTTACATTTTGTGGGGAATTGCGTTTACAACCAATGACATTTCATATTGGTCAATGATGCCTTCACTTTCTGAAAATCAGAACGAACGTGAAAAAATCGGTTCCATTGCACGCATTTGTGCACAGATCGGCCTTTTCTTTGTAGTTGCTGCATTCCAGCCCATTACAGAAGCAATTTCTGAAGCATTGGGCGGAGATGCAATAAAAGCCTGGAACATTTATGCTTTGTCACTTTCACTGATCATGATCGCATTCCAGCTGATTACGGTCTTCGGTGTAAAAGAGCCACATCAGAATGAAGATGCACAAAGCACGGAGCGCACATCAATCAGAGGAATGGCACATGCAATTTTCAAGAATGATCAGCTTCTTTACGTTGCAATTGCAATGACCCTTTTCATGACAGCCTACACTACTACAACAGAATTCGGTGTTTATTACTTCAAATATTTTTATGGCGATGAAGGAATGTACTCACTTTTTGCAATTGTTCTCGGTGTGTCACAGATTACTTCAACAGCTTTGTTCCCTCAGTTCAGCAAAAAAGCAAGCCGCAAAAAACTTTATGTGATTGCAATCAGCATGGTTTCTGCAGGTTACATACTTTTCTTCTTTGCTCCGGCAAACATGATTCCTATCGTTATTGCAGGAATTCTTGTTTTCTTTGCAGAAGCCATTGTTCAGCTTCTTGTTCTGCTTTTTCTTGCTGACACAGTTGAATACGGTGAATGGAAACTTGGCAAACGAAACGAAAGCGTTACTTTCTCTTTGCAGCCTTTCATCAACAAATTTTCAGGAGCAGTTGCAAGCGGCGTAACCGGCTATGTTATTGTATGGTCGGGAATAAACAAGGCAGAAACTGCAGCGGACGTTACTTCAGGCGGCATTCTTATGCTTAAAGTTGCCATGTTTGCAATTCCTTTGGTTGCAATGATTGCAGGTTTTATTGTATATTTGAAACACTATAAACTTGACAAGGAAACTTACGAAAAAATTCTCAGTGACCTTGATGAAAGAAAAAAACTGAAATAAAAGGACAAAATCGGTGGGAGATTTACCCTTTTCAGCCTCCATAGAAGCCATCAGAGCATCAATACAGGAAAGAGAAGCCGGATCCGCAAGACCTTCGGGACAAAGGGATCCGGTCTTTTCAGGGTTTACTGCAAATCCTAAAAGCGGCGGAATAAAAGCTGCAAATGAAACAAGCGGTGACCCGATTTATTCTGTAAGCCAGATTACACAGATCATAAAAAATCTTTTGGACAGGGAACTTCCTCCTCTTTGCATTGAAGGTGAAATTTCAAATTACAAAGCTTCAAGCATGGGGCATTATTACTTTACT
The DNA here is from genome assembly GCA_024402435.1 of Treponemataceae bacterium. Taxonomy (GTDB): domain Bacteria; phylum Spirochaetota; class Spirochaetia; order Treponematales; family Treponemataceae; genus Treponema_I. The sequence continues at coordinate 15,109 of JAKSTU010000025.1, read as the reverse complement.
CTGAAAGATGACAAATCAATTATTCAGGCGGTTCTTTTCAAAGGAAAAGCACAATACCTGAATTTTGTTCCCAAAGACGGAATGACGGTTCGTGTAAAAGGAAGGATTTCGGTTTATGCAGCCCGCGGATATCACCAGATTACCGTTGACACAATGGAACTGGCCGGACAGGGCGATATTCTCCGTATGCTTGAAGAACGGAAACAACGTCTTGCAATGGAAGGACTTTTTGACCAGGAAGACAAACAGCCGCTTCCCTTTTTTCCTGAAACTGTGGGTGTTGTTACAAGTCCTACCGGAGCCGCACTTAGGGATATTCTCCAGATTACAAAAAGGCGAAACCACAAAGTTAACGTTGTGATTCTTCCTTGTGCAGTTCAGGGAAATGATGCTGCACCGATGATTGCATCCCAAATACGGCGCGCTAATTTCTACAAGATGTGCGATGTTCTTATTGTAGGTCGCGGCGGCGGTTCGCTGGAAGATTTGCTTCCATTTTCCGAGGAATGCGTTGTCAGGGCAGTTGCTGAGTCAGAAATTCCGGTTGTATCAGCGGTCGGCCACGAAATTGACTGGGCCTTAAGTGATTTTGCAGCCGACATGCGCGCACCGACGCCATCAGCCGCTGCCGAACTTTGTACGCCTTTGTTGGATGAAATAGTTTCTGGACTGGACAGAGTAAAAAATGACTTGATTCAGGAAATGCAGAAAAAAATCGAAAACAAAAGGCTTTTGATCCGCAATTTTTCAAAAGAAAACCTGGAACTCCATTTCCGTTCCATTGAGCAGCCATACATAGCCCGCTTTGAGGATGCAAAAGAAATTCTTGTTGATAACATAAAAGAACGACTCAAAGAATTGTCTTTACGCGTTGAAAAAGCAAAAATCACTTTGGAAGCGGCAAGTCCTCATGCCATTTTGGACCGTGGTTACGCAATGGTTCGCAACAAGGACACAGGCCGGATAATCCGCAATGCAACTGATGTTTCCAAAGGCAGTCTGATTGAAATCGTGCCAAAAGAAGGAATAATTACAGCCCGTGTTGAAGAAACCGATTTTTTACAGGAGGAAAATGAATGAAGAATTTTGATGAAAAACTTGAAAAACTTGAAGAAATTGCAGATGCAATCAAAAGAAGCGACATTTCTTTGGAAGATGCCCTGAAATATTTTGAAGAAGGAATCAATCTTGCAAAAGGCATGGAAAAAGAACTTGAAAAAATTGAAGGCAAAATTCAGATTCTGATGAATTCTCCTGCAAAACCGGAAGAAAAACCTGAATTGGATTTGTTCAGCGGATTGGAGGGATAAATGGATTCTTCATTCCATGCACCGGTCCGACGGCTTTCTGAGGAAGTTGCAAGAAAAATTGCTGCCGGTGAAGTAATTGACCGTCCTGCTTCGGTACTTCGGGAACTTCTTGACAATGCAGTGGATTCTGGAGCAGATGCAATTACTGTTGAAATTCGTTCCGGCGGAATTGATTTTATCAGTGTTACTGACAATGGCCATGGAATGACGAAAGAGGATCTGCTTAACTGCGCTCATCCCCATTCAACAAGCAAAATAACCAGTGAAGACGATCTGCACAGTCTTACGACACTTGGTTTTCGTGGTGAGGCACTTGCTTCCATTGCTGCCGTAAGCCGTCTTTCCATTACATCCCGGAGAGAAGGCGAAGATTTGGCATGGCACATGGAAGCGCCCCTTGCAGGGAACGGCAGCAACACTGTTACGCCTTGTCAATGGAATGCGGGAACGGTTGTGACAAGCCTTTCACTTTTTGAAAATGTTCCTGCCCGCCGGTTGTTTTTGAAGCGTCCTCAGGCAGAAACAACTTTATGCCGCCAGATTTTCATTGAAAAAGCATTGCCTCGTACTGACATTTCTTTCAAACTGATTGTTGACGGCAAAACACGGCTTGAACTTTCCAAAGGGCAAAGTCCCGAAGAACGTTTTGTTTCTGCTTTGGAACTTTCTGATTCACCTGATTTTTTTGCAAAAGTCAGCCGTTCTGACACAAAACTTTTTACTGATACAGATGAAAAAAAAGGCGACTGGAGTTTCAGTCTTGTTCTTGGTAAACCGGAAGCAGCAAAGCCGGACAAAAAATTCATATATATATATGTTAACGGCCGACGCGTAACCGAATATTCTCTTGTACAGGCAATAGAATATGGGGCCCAAGGTTATTTTCCCAACGGCACCCACCCTGCTGCAGTGCTTTTTCTCCAGATGAATCCGGCTCTGGTGGATTTCAACATTCATCCGGCAAAAAAAGAAGTCCGTTTCAAAGATTCCAGTGTTGTTCATCATCAGGTTGTCGGGGCTGTACGGACTTTTTACGAAGCTTCATCACGGCAGGGACTGACTGCCATATTGAAACAGGATTCAAAAGCTGAAAAAACTCCTCTTTATGCTGACAAACCATTTTTTTCAGAGTCATTGGATTTGGAGTCAGATGTGGCAGAAAAATTCGGTTCATACTCCGCAACAACCGGACTTTCGAATCGCAACATGTATGAAAAATCAGACAGTCCTACCAGTTCGGACAATTCCGGAAGTTATTCTGCCAAAACTTCTTTTTCTCATACTTCCGAGCATTTTTCTTCCAGTTCGCCTTACTCCGGCACACCTTCTTCCGGTTTCAGCAGTCACAGTGATTTCGGCCGGCCGGCTGATTTTGGAAAACATGCAGACTTCCGCGAAAACTCCGCTGAAAACCATGACAATTCAGGAATCAGTTTTGCAAAAGAAATAGCAGCTACCGTTGCTGCCGGAACTTTGGCCCGTACGGAAACTACAAACAATCAGTACGGGTTCCGCTATCTTGGACAAATCATGTCTGTATTTCTGGTTGTAGAAAAAGGCAGTTCACTTTTCCTGATTGACCAGCATGCCGGCCACGAACGTGTACTTTTCAACGCTTTCATGGAAGCAGCAGGACAAAAGCAGAAACTCCTGATTCCCTATGACCTGGAAACAGATTCAGAAGAAGATGATGATTATCTTTTACGGAACATGGAAGCTTTGAATGAAGCGGGTTTTGAGCTGACAAAAGAAAATGAGGGGAAATGGCTTATAACTTCAGTGCCAGTAAAATGGCGCGGAACTGCCAAAGATTTGCAGGAAGCAATCCTTAAAGACAAAAAAGAAGGAGCAGACATCATCCGTGCAATTGCCGCATACTCTTCCTGCAAAGCGGCAATAAAAGAAGGCCATTACATAGACAGTTCCACTGCGGAACATCTGATCAAAGACGTATTTGCACTGCCGGATCCTCACTGCCCCCATGGCAGACCAGTCTGGACCGAGCTGACAAAAGAAAGCCTTTATCAGCTGGTCAAACGGACTTAAAGTCCTGCAAGAAGCTGATCCACTTCCCCTTTGCGGTAAGTTGGATTCTTCTGCTGCAAAGTGAGCAGGTAACCTTCTGCGGAATTGTTCTCCCCAAGGGAAATGCAGACCATTGCAAGTTCAACATACGCATCCCAACAGTTCTGGTTCATTTTCAATATGTCTACAAAAACAGACTTTGCACCTGCATAATCACCGGAGGCGCAGAGGGCTTTTCCCAGGTTGATCCGTACACTTTCTTTCTTTGAATCCAAAGCAAGGGCATTCTGATAGGATTTGATTGCATTGGCATAATCTTTTTTGAGAAGATAAGCACTGGCCAAGTTGTTGTGTGCTTCAAAACTCTTGGGATCAATGCTTACTGCTTTTTCAAGCATAGTCATTGCAGTGTCCGCATCTTCTGAATCAAGGTAAATTCTTCCAAGATTTATGTATGCCTTGCTGTTGGAAGAATCAGCTTTGATTGCTGTGCTGTACCTGATGATTGCAGTATCAATATCACCGGCTGCTTCTGCAATAAGACCGTAGTTGTACTGATAAGTTGTATTTGATGCAGAGGACTCGGCAGCTTTCTTTGCATAAGGCAATGCTTCTGCATATTTACCTTCTGCATAAAGCACGGTTGACAAATTGTAATTTGTTACAATATCATCACTTGCGTATGCCAAAGCCTTCCGGTAATATTCTTCGGCTTTAGCAAAGTTTCCCATCAGATAACAGACGGAAGCAGCTTCTCTCAAAGCAGCAGTATTTGTCTGTTCATTTTTCAGAACATTCTCAAAGGAAGCAAGAGCTCCGGCGTAATCATTCTGCTTTACAAGAATTCTTGCAATCTGAAGATGTGCACGGACATAAGAAGGATTGATTGAAACCGCCTTTCTGTATGCCTGAAGTGCCATGTCATTCATGGAAAGCTTTTCATAAGTCATGCCAAGGTTGTACTGGGCATTTTCAAATTTGTCATTGAGTTTGACACAGGTATCAAAAGACTTGCGTGCTTCTGTGTATTTTTTCTGTGAATACTGGACTTTTCCAAGTTCGTAGAAATATCGGTAATTGCTGCTGTCATATTCGCATGCAAGAGAAAGCTCTTTTTCTGCAGCAGGATAATCTTTCTTTTCAGAAGCCTGAAAACCTTTGACAAAGTGCGGCTCAGCTTTTGTATTGCTGTAAGAAAGCGCTTTGTCAGCATAGGAATCCATTGCAGAAGCAAGTTTTCCTTTTTCAGCAGCTTCCTGAGTTTCTGAAAGCCCAGCGCCGGAAAGAGAATCATAGGAGTCAAAAATCAGGCCGCAGATTTCTGAATATTTGTCGGCAGCAAACTGTTTCTGAGATGTCGGCATTGTATTGTCTGCTTCTTTGAAAAGAGCAAGAGCTTCATCATTCTGTCCAAGAAGAAGTTTTGCTTTTGCGGATGCAATAAAATCTTCAACATCAGATTTCTGTGTCTGAATAAGAGCATTCTGACGGGCAGCCTCTTCTTCCTGTTTGCGTTTGGCTTCTGCTTTGCGTGCTTCTTCTTCCTGTCTTGCTTTTTCAGCAGCTTTTTCCGCTTCTTCTTTTTTTGCCTTTTCAGCTTCAAGGCGCTTTCTTTCGTTTTCCTGTTCAGCCTGCTGTCGTAAAAGTTCCTGCATGGCCGCGTTGTGGTCGGCAGCAGCCTGATTTGCTTTTGCAAGTTCATCCAGTGTCTGCTGAAGACCGCTTGTATCAACACTGAGACTCTGGGAACCGCTGTTTTCTGTTCCGGCACCGGCTCCACCGTTCTGCTGAGCTTGTGCTTGGGCCTGTGCAAGCTGTGCCTGAGTTTCTGCAAGCTGAGCCTGTGCTTCTGCCGCCGCTTTTGCAGCAAGTTGTGCGGCTTCTGTTGCACTGGCCATCTGAGCTTCCTGTTTTGCCTGACGCAACGCAATAACTTTATCCATCATTGCAAGAGCATCTGCATCCAGACTGTTTTTAATCAGCAGATTGTCAAGAAGATCCATTACCCTTTCGTATTCACCGCGCTCAAGGTAACGCTGTGCCAAAGCCAAGGTATTGTCCCGCTCATTGGTAGAAGAAGTCCTGCTTGAAGAACTGAACAATCCGCCGCCTGAAGAAGCCGCACCGGAATTGACTGCGGATGATCTTCCTGCAAGAAGTCCCACGGTACCGCCAAGAACAGCAATCAGAAATGCTGCAGCACCGATAATCAGACCTTTTTTCTTTTTGCTGATTTTATTCAAAGAATCTTTTACAGGCTCTTCAACTTTATTTGGATCCATTCCCATACCCCTTTACCGAATTTTTCAGTCCAATTCTTCTTCATAATCATAGCTGATAACACCGTCAGAACCGGCAGAAACATTGATTGATTCAGATTCCTGCAATGTGGCGGCAATTTCTTCCAGAAGTTTTCTCCGCCGTTCAGCTTCTGCAGCTTTGGCAGCTTCTTCCGCAGCTTTTGCTTCTGCCGCAATCCGTTCTTCTTCTGCCTTTCGTGCAGCTTCCGCAGCGGCCTTTTCCTGTGCGATGCGGGCTTTTTCCGCTTCAATTGCTTCCTGCTGAATCCGAAGACGTTCAGCTTCCTGGGCAATCCGTTCTTCTTCTGCTTTCTGCTTCTGGACTTCAGCCCTCAGTGCAGCCAGCAGAAGTCTTATCTGCTCTGCCTGATCACTGTCGGGAACAAGCACAAGATAGCGTTCATAATCAGTAATTGCATTGTCATAATCAGTCTGCTTCATATGAGCCTGAGCCCGGTTCAGAACAGCACCGCCAAAAGAAGGGTCAGCAGCCAGAGCATAACTGTAAAGTTCTTCAGCCCTGTCATAAAGTCCCATTGAAAAAGCCGTATTTCCCGCATTGTAATACAAAACTCTTTTGTCAGTCATGGCAACCTGAGTTCCCAAAACAAAAGTATCAAGAGATTTCTGAAGCTGTCCGCACTGATAATAAGAAAGCCCCAGATAATTATAAACATCCGGATTAGGGTTTCCTTCAAGAATTGCCTGCTGAAAATATGGAATTGCTTCAGACGGCCGGTTCACAGAGAAAAAATCAAGTCCTTTCTGGTAGTTTGCAGAATTGGCCGCATAAGCCATAAAAATCATTGAGAAAAAAATCAAAAATGAAGAAAAAATCCGTTTATTCACCAAAATTCTCCGTTTAATTACTTATATTATAGCAAAAAAAACCATGATTTGACATAGTTGCTTAAAACAGTTAAAATTCTTTCATGCAGCCGATTTATGTAGTAATCATTGCCACTTTGGCATCAACCATAGCCTTTCTTGCATATATCATCATCAAGTCTTTCGTTTCGCCCAAAAAGGTTGACAACATACAGAAACTGATCAAAGCCGGTAAATATTCCGCAGCTGTCAAAACAGCAAAATCCGTTATTGAACGGAATCCGCGGGATGTTATGGCCCATTATTATCTTGGTCAGGCTTACTTGGCAGACGGCAAACCGGAACTTGCACTGATGGAACTTAAGTTCGTAAACAACAACGCTATTTTCGGAAACGGCATTTCAGAACCTGAATTCCGCAAGCAGATTGCATCCCTCTATATGAAATTCGACCAAAAAGAAGAAGCTCTTAAGGAATATCTTCTTTTGACAAAACTTGAACCCCGGGATGCGGAAAATTTCTACAACTGTGCAAAACTTTTTGAACAGAAAGGAAAAACGGATCAGGCTTTCGGATTTTATCAGACCACACTCAGGCTCAACAAACGGCATGTCAAGGCACATGCAGCAATGGGACTGATTCTTTACAGGGCAAAACAGTTTCCTGAAGCAAAAAAAGAAATTGACATGGCAATCCAGCTGAGTCCTGACACCTTTTCTTCATATTATTACCTTGGAAAGATTCTCAAAGAAAACAAAGACTATGCCGCCGCTGTTGCTGCTTTTGAAAAAGCCCTCCGCGACCCTGAATACAAGCAGAAGGCTCTGATTGAACGCGGTTCCTGTTACATGGCCGCAAACAACCCTGAGAAAGCTGTTCTTGAGTTTGACCGGGCTGTAAAAACTGCTACCAACGAAAATTCCCAGGAAACACTTTATGCAATGTATTTCCTTGCAAACTGTTACGAGAAAATGCACAAAATTGACCAGGCACTGGTTCAGTGGAATGCAATTTTTGCAAAGAACCACAACTTCAAAGATGTGGGTGCAAAACTTCATCAGTACAAAGACCTGCAGTCAAATGACAGCATGAAGGAATACCTTACATGCAATGCGGACACATTCAACAAAATCTGTGTAAAAGTTGCATCTTCTGCTTTCGGACTTTCTGCAAAAAGTGTTGACCATAAAAAATACGGCTGTATCATGACCGCAGTAGAAGAACGCAAGGACGACTGGATGAACATGCGCCAGCAGCTCATGCTTCTTGTATTCTACCGGGAGCCGGACTTGATTGAAGATTCGATTCTTCGCAAACTTCTTGAAGAAGTAAAATCCAAAAACTACGGAAAAGCAATTGTATGTACAAGTGCCGGATTTACCCGTACCGCTTTGGAGTTTGCAGACAACAGACCGATTGAACTTATCGGCAAAGAAAAATTGGAAGCAATTCTGGCAAAAACGGACATCTGACGATGAAAATTCTGTGTGTTTCCGACCAGATTGATCCGCTTGTTTACAGCAATTCTGCTAAAGAACGCTTTGCCGATATTGACATTGTGCTCTGTGCCGGTGATTTGGCTATGGAATACGTTGATTTCATCGTTTCAACTTTGAACAAGCCTACATTCTTTATCTTCGGAAACCACAATCTTTCGGATTTTAAGTATTATCACGCAACTGACGAAGGCGGCGGATATATTATGCAGGAACGTGAGGGCGAACTGACACACTCTCACGGAGCAGTTTATGCAGGTTTCAAATCCCTTAAAGAAGGAAATCTGCTTATAGCAGGTGCATCAGGCAGCATGAAATACAACAACGGTCTTGCACAGTACACAGACCGGCAGATGAAACTCCTGCTTCTGAAAATGGCTCCAAAACTGATTTGGAACAAAATACGATACGGTCGGTATCTGGACATTTTTTTGACCCATGCACCGCCGCGAAACATTCATGACAAAGAAGATCCGTGTCACAGAGGTTTTCCGTGTTACCGCTGGTTTCTGAAGGTTTTCAGGCCAAAATACATGATTCACGGACACATTCATTTGTATGACATGCAGGACATTCGGGTTTCTGAGTTTGAAGACACAACTGTCATCAACGCATTCAGTTCCTATATTCTTGAAATACCCGACCAAATTTTGACACCAAAAGGAAAATAATGAATCAGAGCATTTTTAAAAAACAAAGCGAAGACGATTTTTACAAAGCCTACAACAAAGCGCTTTTCAATGATCTTCAGCATTTTTTGAACCCTGACGAATCTTCCCTTCTTTCTTTTACAGATGTTAAACAGATGTTGCGCCCCAACGGTGAAGTATATATGGGAATGCAGGTTGTTCCCGTTGACATGATTGCAGGAAGTGAAGGACGCTACAAAGATTTTGACAATCATTTTTTCCCGAAAAGCATGCACTTGAGAAACCGCTGGGAAAGCATAGACAGGGCTATTCTTTCTGACGTGATTCTCCCGCCCATCGTACTTTATGAAATCGGCGGACTTTATTTCGTGCGTGACGGCAACCATCGTGTTTCAGTGGCACGGAGTCAGGGAATTGAATCAATTGATGCGGAAGTAATTTCACTGCAGAGCGAAATAAAACTGAAAAAAGGCATGACAAAGGGTCAGATTTTCAGAAAAGTCATTGAATACGAAAAACGCGTCTTTTATTCGGAAACGGCTTTCGGAGACATTACAGACTGCTGGAACCTTGATTTTACTACGCCCGGTCAGTATGACGTACTTTATCAGCATATTCAGGTTCACAAATACTATCTTAATCAGAACAAAACTGAAGAAATCACCATGGAAGAAGCGATTCTTTCCTGGTACAATGACCTTTATCTGCCAATTATCAATACAATCAAAAAACAGAAGATAATGCGCCGTTTCAGACACAGAAAACCCGCTGATCTTTATGTCTGGATAATCAAATATTGGGATGAACTGAAGAAGAAATTCGGTGACAATGTTTCCATTGACTCCGCTGCCGCTGAGTTCTCGGGAAAATTCGGCAGCGGACTTACAAAACGATTTCTCCGTCTGTTCAACCGCAAATAAATCAGGGATGAAAACACTTGCAGCAAAGACCGTCATCTTTGCCAAGACTCAGTGCGCCTTCCATACTAAGATAGCCAAGGGAATCAGCACCGATTATTCCCGCAATTTCTTCAAGACTGTGGTTGCATGCAATAAGATGCTGGCAGTCCGGAACATCAGTTCCGTAAAAACATGGCGAAATAAAAGGCGGCGAAGAAATGCGGACATGCACTTCTTTTGCTCCTGCATCGCGTACAAGCTGAACAATACGGCCGCTGGTTGTTCCACGCACAATTGAATCGTCAATAAGCACTACTCTTTTGTCGCGCACCGTTTCCGCAATGGGATTCAGTTTGATTTTCACCTTGTTCTGCCGTTCCGTCTGTCCCGGATTGATGAAAGTCCGTCCGATATATTTGTTCTTTACAAAGCCCATTCCGTATGGAATTCCGCTTTCTTCAGAGTATCCCAGGGCAGCGTCCAGTCCCGAGTCCGGCACACCGATTACAACATCAGCTTCCACAGGATGTTCTTTTGCAAGAATGCGCCCGGCTTTTACACGGCTTTGGTGAACACTGATTCCGTCAATAACAGAATCTGGTCTTGCAAAATAAATGTATTCAAAAACGCAAAGGGATTTTTTTTCTTTCTGACAGTGGGTTTTGATTGATTTAACGCCCTCTTTTGAAAAAGAAAGGATTTCACCCGGCTCAATGTCGCGGATGAATCTTGCACCCACAACGTCAAGAGCACAGGTTTCGCTTGCAATCACATAAGTCTGTTCCGGGCCGTCAATCACACCGTAGCACAAAGGCCGGTACCCCTGAGGATCGCGCACAGCAATCATTTTTCCGCCGGTCATTATTACAAGTGAATAGGCGCCCCGTATTTTTTCCATTGTGGAACTAATTGCGCTTTCAATGTCAGGACTTGTAAGCCGCTCTTTTGTCAGCAGGTAAGCAATGACTTCCGTATCGCTTGTAGAATGGAAAATAGAGCCCTGAAGCTCCAGATACTGACGCAGCTGCTCGGAATTGGTAAGGTTTCCGTTATGTGCAACCGCAAGGTTTCCGTTAAGACGATGAACTTCAATAGGCTGAACATTTGCCCTTATGTTGGCACCTGTTGTACCGTAACGGACGTGGCCCAAAGCCATGTTTCCTTCGCCAAGTTCTCCAAGATTCCTTGCATTGAAAACATCACTTACAAGCCCCAGATCTTTGCAGCTTTTGTAGGCACCGCCATTGTTCACAACAATACCGCAGCTTTCCTGTCCTCGGTGCTGCAAGGCAAAAAGCCCAAGATACACAAGTTCAGCCAAAGAACCGGTTTTTCCGGAAAAAGCACCGAAAACTCCGCATTCTTCTCTCAGTTTATCACCGGAAACCATAATGCAACCTCACTTCAAACTTGCTTTGACCAGCCCGAGGAACAAAGGATGGGGCTTGTTCGGACGGCTTTTGAACTCAGGATGGAACTGCACACCCACGTAGAAAGGATGATCTTTAATTTCCACAGTTTCCACAATGTAATCATCCGGGCTTGTTCCGCTTATTACAAGCCCCGCTTCTGTAAGCTGCTGACGGAACTGGTTGTTGAACTCATACCGGTGGCGATGACGCTCGTTTATTTTTTCCGTACCGTAACACTGTGCCATCATGGTGTCGGGTTTGATTTTGCAAGGATACGCACCCAGACGCAATGTTCCGCCTTTGTTGACCGTGTCGCTCTGATCAGGAAGGAAATCAATCACTTTATAAGGATTGTCCGCATCAAATTCACCGGAATTGGCGTTTTTAAGCCCGGCAACGTACCGCGCAAAACTGATTACGGCAATCTGCATTCCAAGACAGATTCCAAGATAGGGAATATTTTTCTTACGACAATAGTTTGCGGCAAGAATCATGCCTTCAATACCGCGCTGACCGAATCCGCCGGGAACAATTACACCGTCCACATCGCCAAGAAGATCAAGAATTGTAGAATCGCTTATCATTTCAGAGTCAATCCACTTAATCTGAACATCGGCACCGAACTGATACCCCGCATGACGGAGAGCTTCCGCAACACTTAAGTATGCATCATGAAGCTGGACATATTTTCCCACAAGACCGATTGTAACACGGCGGTTACGGTTCTGAATCTTGTCAAGCATTGAATTCCAGTCCGTAAGATCTGCAGGAGGCACATTCAGGTTAAGAAGCCGGCAAACAGTGTCGCTCATTTTCTGGTTTTCAAGCATGAGCGGAGCCTGGTAAAGAACGGGCAAAGTAAGGTTTTCGATTACGCAGTCTTCAGAAACATTGCAGAACATTGCAACCTTGCGGAAAATTCCCGGCTCCAGTTTTTCGTCACAACGAAGCACAATAATGTCCGGTTTGATTCCCATTCCCTGCAGTTCCTTTACACTGTGCTGAGTCGGCTTTGTCTTGTGTTCATCAGAACCGCTGAGAAACGGAAGCAGCGTAACATGAATGTAAATTGCATTTTCTTTGCCTACTTCAAGCCCCACCTGACGTATCGCTTCGATAAAAGGCTGGCTTTCAATGTCCCCTGTTGTTCCGCCGACTTCAGTGATTACTACGTCCGCATCAGACTGCTTGCCGACGTTATAGATGAATTCTTTGATTTCGTTTGTAATATGAGGAATAACCTGGACAGTTTCGCCAAGATATTCTCCGCGGCGTTCCTTGTTAAGGACATTCCAATAAACTTTTCCCGATGTAAGATTTGAATATTTGTTCAGATCCTCGTCAATAAAGCGTTCGTAATGGCCCAAGTCAAGGTCAGTTTCAGCCCCGTCCTCCGTAACGTAAACTTCTCCGTGCTGATAAGGACTCATTGTACCCGGATCAACATTGATATACGGATCAAGTTTCTGAGAAGCCACTTTAAGCCCTCGGGATTTAAGCAGACGCCCCAAAGAAGCTGCCGTAATCCCTTTTCCCAGCCCGCTGACTACACCACCTGTTACAAAAATGTATTTTGTCTGTTTCATAAAATCCCCCATAAACTTATTGAGGGGAAAAGCCTTTCCCCTGGGTTCAGCCTGCAGAAGCAGTCTTCACCACACCCCTTTCGCCTGGGGCCAATCTCTTGAAGTTTTTTGCCCCAAACCCCACAAGGCATAAAAAAAGAGGTCGCAGACACAATCTCCTGTTTTTTCAGGAAACTCTGTTTGCGACCTCTCTGTCGTTTACGGGATTGTATAATACCACTTTACAAAATCTTTGAAAAGTGGATTTTTTACAAACCGCATCATTAACGGAACTGTACCGAAAACCGGCTCATAACAATCTTACTGTTTCATGATTTTCGGGACGATTGCTTTTGCCATGTGATAAATGGGGCCTTCAAAAGTTTTTTTTACATTGTCCAGTTCTTCACGGATTTTTATGCCCTGGGGACAATGAAGTTCACATTTTCCGCACTTGATGCAGTTTGATGCGCCTGTAGAGTTTTTACGCAGCAAAGTACACATTACATAATCTTTGAAACCTTCAAACTTGCTGTCAGAGAAACGGCGGTTGTAGGCGGCAAAAACACCGGGAATGTCTACACCTTTCGGACATGGCATGCAATAACGGCAGCCTGTGCAACCGATTTTTTCCTTGCTGCGGATTTCTTTTACAACGTCAGCAAAAACTTTCTGCTCTTCTGCTGAAACATAACCGACTTCTGCTTCGGAGGCAGAACGGACATTTTCTGCAATCATTTCTTTGGAGTTCATGCCTGAAAGAACACAGGTAATTTCCGGCTGATTCCATAACCAGCGGAAAGACCATTCTGCAGGAGCCCGGTCAGGACTGAATTTCTTGAAAATCTTTGTTGCGTTTTTAGGAAGTTTGTTGGCCAGTTTTCCGCCACGAAGCGGTTCCATGATCATTACAGGAATTCCCTTTGACGCAGCGTGTTTAAGTCCCACAACACCGGCCTGAGAATGTTCATCAAGATAATTGTACTGAATCATGCAGAAATCCCAGTCGTAGGCATCAATCAGTTTGACAAAAGATTCTGTGTTTCCATGATAAGAAAAACCTATCTGACGGATTACGCCTTCTTTCTTTTTCTGTTCAAGCCAATCTTTTACCCCAAGATCAATAAGCCGGTTCCATGTAACAGCATCAGATAGCATGTGCATAAGGTAATAATCAACATGATCCGTGCGGAGACGTGAAAGCTCTTCTGCAAAAAGTTTTTCGCAGTCCCCCTCTTTTTTAAGAAGATAATGAGGAAGTTTTGTTGCAATATTAACTTTATCCCGAGCATTGTTCTGTTCCAGAATTTTTCCAAGTGTGGCTTCACTTCCCGGATAAATGTAGGCAGTATCAAAATAATTTACACCGGCTTCAATTGCAGACATAACTTCGGCTTCTGCTTTTTTGAAATCCGGTCCTGCAATGGTCTGGGAAAAGCGCATGCATCCGTAGCCTAAAACGGAAACAGGATTTCCATATTTATCTTTTCTGTACTGCATAAAAAACTCCCTGAAAAATGATATATAAAAAAGTTATCAATTTTTCAGGGAAAGTGTAAAGAGTTAAAATTTCAGTTTTTTCTTGAAATGTAACAAATACTATAAATTACTGTAACCCATAAGATATTTGTCAATTTCGCGGGCACATTCACGGCCTTCGGCAATTGCCCATACAACCAGAGACTGTCCGCGGCGCATGTCACCACAGGCAAAAACTTTTTCCTGGTTTGTAGCATACTTTCCTTCGGCGGCGTCAACTACTCCGCGATTTGTCATTGCTACGTCAAAGGCCTTTGCTGTGTATTCTTCGGCACCAAGGAATCCGGCAGCAATCAGGATAAGGTCTGCAGGAAGTTCCTTTTCTGTTCCTTCAATTTCGCAAAGTTTTCTCTGACCGTCTACCATACGGAATTCAACCTGAACAGTTTTAACACCTGTTACATGACCGTCTTTCTGATAGATTTCTTTAATTGTTGTTTTGTAAACACGAGGATCGCTTCCAGCTGTTGCAATAACTTCCATCTGGCCATAGTCTGTTTTGAGCACTTTTGGCCACTGTGGCCACGGGTTATTTGCAGCGCGTTCTACTGGTGGCTGTGGCATCATTTCCAAAGCTGTAACACTTGCGGCCCCCAGGCGAACACATGTACCAGTACAGTCGTTACCTGTGTCACCACCTCCGACAATGATCACGTGTTTTCCTTTCGGATCAAAATCCGGTGAAAGGATAATGTCAGAGATTTTTGCGGAATCGTCTTTACAGTCTGTTACGGCGTGTGAATCCAAAAGTGATTTTGTTACGGCTTTAAGGAAATCAACGGCTGGAATAATTCCCTTTGCATCTTCACCAGCCACATTCAGACGGCGTGCTTTTTTAGCACCGCAGCAAAGGGCAACAGCATCGAATTCATTCAGAAGTTCTTCAGCTTTCATGTTGTTTCCAATGTCGGCACGTGTCACAAATTCCACACCTTCAGCTTTCATCAGGTTTACACGGCGGTCGATGATTTTTTTGTCCAGTTTCATGTTCG
The DNA here is from genome assembly GCA_024402435.1 of Treponemataceae bacterium. Lineage (GTDB taxonomy): Bacteria > Spirochaetota > Spirochaetia > Treponematales > Treponemataceae > Treponema_I. The sequence goes on along the minus strand of JAKSTU010000025.1, from coordinate 93 downwards.
GAATACCGTACATCAAAAGACCACCGACTCTGTCTTCCCGTTCAAAAACTGTTACATTGTGTCCGCGGCGGTTCAAAAGGTCAGCAACTGCAA
>JAKSTU010000024.1 GCA_024402435.1 Treponemataceae bacterium | reverse complement strand
CAGCATCTTGAGATTCGTAACGAGCTCAAGAAAGTTGAAGCACTTTTCAAATAACTTGTCCGCTGTGTCATACCGCATAGAATGAGCGTAGCGAATGAAGTCGAAACATCTCTTCAAAGGGAACGATGTCCCTTCGAGGACCTCAGGGATTCCGCTTTGCCGCTGATTACTTTATGTGTTTGTAATCGTTCACTTCATCCCAATTGACCACAAATCCTGCACCGTGAGAACAGAATACACTGGATGCAGGATTTGCCAGGTCTGCATCCGGGTTGTAGTGCTTTGCTTCAATAACTTCTTTTTCGTTATGGCACAGATCATAGCCGGATACGGAAAGACTCAAAGTTCCCTGACCTTTTGAATAAGCCCTCAAATCATTGATGTAGTTTTTCATTGTGGAAACAGGAACTTTTCCTCTCAGCACGGAAAATCCTTCCCAACTTTCATCAAGGGAACAGGTTCCGTGCATTTTGTCCAGGTCTGTCATGAACCGGCCAACATTGACTTCGGGAATAATCGCCTCATAAGCATAAATTGGTTCCAGCAGGACGGACTTTGAATACATGAGTCCGTGACGGATTGCTCTGTAAGTTGACTGGCGGAAATCTCCGCCTTCCGTGTGTTTAAGATGTGCCCGTCCTGCAATCACTTCAATTTCAATGTCAGTAATGGGACTGCCTGTAAGGACACCCAGATGGTTTTTTTCTGCAAGATGGGTCAGAATAAGGCGCTGCCAGTTGGTATCAAGATCATCCACACTGATTCTGGAAAGGAAGCGCATTCCGCTGCCACGGGGAAGAGGTGTCATACGCAGATGAACTTCCGCATAATGGCGTAAAGGTTCGTAGTGTCCCACGCCCACAACCGGTTCCAGAATCGTTTCTTTGTAGGCAATGCGGCCTTCTCCGAATTCAATGGCGATTTTGTACCTGTCCTGCAGAAGAACCTTTATAACCTCTGTCTGAACCTGTCCCATAAGCATTACGAAAATTTCATCAGTCTGTTCCGCGTACTCAACTTTAATTTCCGGCAGTTCTTCTTCAAGTTCCCTGAGAATATGCAGCATTCCCGTAACATCAAGTTCGTCAGGAACAATCACTGAATAAATCAGAGCCGGTTCCAGCTGATAATTGCTTACACCCTCTGCGGCTCCGTAAGCTTTGCCCGCAAAAGACATTTTTGGCCCGGTTACAGTACAGATTTCTCCTGCATGTACCTCTTTTACCTGCTCAAATTTTTCTCCGGAATAAATTCTTACTTCGTTTATCTTTTCTTCTTCAAGAAATTCTTTAACTTTAAGAACTCCGCCGGTAACCTTAAGATGTGTAAGACGGTTGTTCTGCTTGTCTTTTGAAATTTTGTAAACTTTGCAGCCGAAATCCGCTCCGTAATCTGGCAGGGGGAAAAATTTGTCAAGAATTTCCAGCAGTCTGTCGATGCCTTCCAGCTTCAATGCAGACCCGAAAACGCATGGAAAAAGCACTTGTGAAGAAATCAGCCTTGAAATGTCCTGTTCATCGGGAGAATCGCCGTTCAGGTATTTTTCCATCAGAGCATCATCAAGAGAAGAAACTTGCTCGTCAAAATCCGGGGAAAAGGCAAATTCTTCTGAAAAATCCACGACGCCCTGTCCGAAACCTTTCTGCAGCTTTGCAAGAAGCTTTTCTTTGCTGGTGTCGGGCATGTCCATTTTGTTGACGAAAATCAGTGTAGGGATTTTGTACTGCTGCAGAAGCGACCACAAAGTTTTTGTGTGGCTCTGAATCCCGTCTGAGGCGTTGATCAGCAGAATGGCGGCGTCAAGAACTGAAAGAGTGCGTTCCATTTCCGCACCGAAATCCACATGGCCGGGCGTGTCAATCAAAGTGATTTTGTCAGAAAGATTTGCCTGTTTGGAAAAAATCGTAATTCCCCGCTGGCGTTCAATAAAATTGTTGTCGAGAAATGCGTTTTTTGAATCAACTCTTCCCAAACTCCGGATTGCTCCGGCTTTGTAAAGCAGGGCTTCGGAAAGAGTTGTCTTTCCGGCATCAACGTGGGCCAGAATTCCTGTAATCAGTTTTGCCATGACACTGTGATTTATTCGCCGGTACTTTCATCCGGTTCATCATTGCTTCTGTTGTCTTCTATGGCTTCCGGCTCGTCTTCTGCATCTTCTTCGTCTTCAGACTCTGTTTCTTCCATGGCAGCTTTCTCTTCTGCCAGCTGGCTTATTTCGTCTGAAAGTTTTTTGATCACTTTGTAATCATAGATCAGAATGCCGACACAAAGGACAATCATCAGTCCCATGACAAGAAAGAACCACCAGGGAGTATCGTCCTGCTGAGTCACAGACTGATAAACATAATAACAAAGCACGAAAAGAACGAGGATACAGAGATTTTTGCTCTGCTCCATGGTTTTTTTCTTCGGGAACAATGTATCCATGCTTTTTTGAATTTCTGAAATAGTCATGATGAAAGTATACAAATCCTTATGCTTTTCGGCTAGAACTACTGATTTTGCGGGGCAGCTTCATCAGCCCCGGTGTTCTGCTCAAACTGATTGTGATAAAGTTCGGCATAAATCCCGTTTTTTTCGATCAGTTCCCTGTGAGTTCCGCATTCAGCAATGCCTTCTCCGCTGATTACCGCAATGCAGTCTGCGTTTCTGATTGTGGAAAGCCTGTGGGCAATGATTATTGATGTGCGCCCTTTGGAAAGTTCGTCAAAAGAACGCTGAATCCGCTGTTCTGTTGCAGTGTCCAAAGCACTGGTCGCTTCATCCAGAATAAGGATCGGCGGATTTTTAAGGAAAGTGCGTGCAATTGAAACACGCTGTTTCTGTCCGCCGGAAAGACGCAAGCCCCGCTCCCCTACGATTGTGTCATAACCGTTGGGCATTTTGAGAATGTCTTCGTGAATTTCTGCCCGTTTTGCAGCTTCTTCAATTTCTTCCTGGGTGGCATGAATGTTTCCGTATGCAATGTTGTCACGGATTGTGCCGGCAAAAAGAAAAACATCCTGCTGTACCAGACCGATCTGCCTGCGCAGTGAAGAAACCGTATAATCCCTGATGTCGGTTCCGTCAACAAGAATCTGACCGCCTGTAAGTTCATAAAAGCGTGGCAGCAGATGGCAGAAAGTGGTTTTGCCGGCGCCGGAAGGGCCTACCAGTGCAAGAGTTTTTCCGCTTTCAACCGAAAGATTGACGTTCTTAAGGACAGGCACATTGTTGGAATAGGCAAAATCCACGTTGCGGTATTCAATGTTTCCCTGTGCTTTCTTAAGTTCGGCGGCTCCCTCTTTCTGCACTGTTTCTTCGTGAGTGCGCATGATCTCAAGAAACCGTGTAAAGCCTGCCATACCTGTTGTGTACTGTTCCACAAAGTTTGAAAGGCGGCGGATGGGCTGACTGAAAGATGCAACAAAAAGATTTGCGGCAACCAGATCTGCAATGGTCATTTTTTCCTGCATGATGAACCAGCCGCCCACAGCAATTACAGCCACATTCAGAAAGTTTATCTGAAAATCAATTTTGACGTGAAATCCTGCCATGGCATGATAGAACTTTTTCTTTGCGATTCTGAAAGCTTTGTTGCCTTCTTCAAATTTTTCTTCTTCAAAGGCCTCGTTTGTAAACGCTTTTGTGACTCTTGAACCTGAAATGCTTGATTCCAGAGCAGCGTTGATGTCCGAAGTTTTTTCCTTTACGGAGCGTGAAGTTTCGTTCAAAGATTTGCGGCTCAATGCAGTGCGTAAAACCATCAGCGGAAGAAAGGCAAAGATTATCACTGCCAGTTCCCAACGGATTGTCAGCATCATTGCAAAAGATCCCAGCAAAGTCAGAAGAGAAATGATCACGTCTTCAGGCCCGTGGTGGGCAAGTTCCGTCACTTCAAAAAGATCGGTGGTGACTCTGGACATTATGTGGCCGGTTCTGTGCCTGTCAAAGAAAGGAAAGCCCTGGCGTTCAATATGATGAAAAAGGTCGCGGCGCATGTCCGCTTCTACCTGGGTTCCGAAGACATGTCCCCAATAACTGATGAAATAATTCAACTGGGAACGCAAAATATACATGACAAGCATTGCCGTTATCATCACAACAAAAGGCCGCAGTTCCATTGCGGGAATAATGGTGTTCAGCGTGTAGCGGCTCATCATGGGAAAAGCAATGTCACAGGCTGCAACAAGAAGAGCGCAGACAAGATCGCCTGAAAACAGAGCCATGTGGGGTCCGTAATACGAAAGAAAAACTTTAATGGCCGGTTTGTCAAAAAAATGAGGATTGTCTTGAGGTCTGGATTTCATTCATCCAGTATATCAAAAAAACTTACCGGGTGGAAATCTTTTTGTATGCCAGACGGAGCCTTATTCCTGCGTAGAGCACGGTGATGATGGAAAACCACCAGAATCTGATTGAAAAACCTGCAAAGTAGTTGTAAAGCCCATGAAGGATGACGGCAAAAACAAAGCACATGATGTATGACTGTTTATGCCTGAACGCCCAGACATAAACCGACGAAAGGCCCGTGCAGAAACTGTGGATAAGCACAAGGGAAAGAAAGCGTACCAATGTGAGGGCAGAACCGTTCAGAAGAAGGACGCTTGCCTCAAAAGTTGCAACGGAAATGCCGCAGATCATTCCGGCTGCAACAAAAGCCCCGAGAGTCATGGTTTTGGCAGGCAGAATGAACAGAAACATCATTTTGAGGGTTTCTGCAATAAGACCGTTGAAAATAAAAACAGTAACAAAAAGGGACAGAACTGTTATACTGTTGAAAATCGGAAGATGTTTCAGAAAATATTGAACAAGAGTAATCGGAAGGATTGAAAAAATACCCAAAAAAATTGATCCCAAGGCTTGCTTTAAACTGAGATTTTTTACGAAAATGAGCATGCATGCCGTAAAAACAAGAAGAGGCATCAGATAAAAACCGATTGAAATAGCGAATGTCATACAGTCATACTATCAGTCATTCGGTTTTTTATCAAATAAGGATTTGATCATGCAGAACAAACTGATTTATTTGCTTGGCGTAAAACACAGCGGAAAATCCACAACAGGAAGGGAATTGGCCAACCTGATGAATTTGCCTTTTATTGATATGGATACGGAAATTGAAAAAATGACAGGAATGCCTGTCCGCAGGCTTTTTGTTGAACAGGGAGCTGAGGTTTTCAAACAGGCAGAAGCTGCAGTGTGCGAAGAAATTTCCTACGGGTGCAGTCAGGGAATAATTGCAACCGGCGGCGGAATTTGTTCGAATCCTCATGCGCTGGCTTTTCTGCAGAAGGATGCAATCAAAAAAAAGGCACACCTTGTCATGCTCAATCTGAGCGAATACGAAGTGTGCAGCAGAATAATCGCTGTTTCCAAGGAGCGGGGCAGTTATCCTGCTTATATTGCCAAAGGAAACCCGAAAAACGAAGAAGACGTACGCCGCATTTTCAGTTCTGTATATGCGGAACGCACGTCTTCTTATAAAGAATTCTGTCAGATAATAATAGAAACTGACGGAAAGACTCCCAGGGAAATCAGCCAGGAAATCTTGGAAGCAATAAACTGATTACTGGCAGTTTCCGCAGCCACCGCCACAACTGCCGCCGCATCCGCCGTCGGAGCCGCAATTGCATTCTCCGTCGCCGCAGTTTCCGCCGCAGCCGCCACATCCACCGCCGCAGCTGCAACTGCTCTGGATTGCCGCAAGTTCGTCGGGTGTTGCTTCACGCACATCAATGATTTCCACATCAAAGTGCAGTTCTTTGCCGGCCATCGGATGGTTTGCGTCAATAGTAATCTTGTCGTCAGCAACAGCGGTTACAGTAACAACACGACCGCCGCCTGCTTCAAACTGCATTCCCACCTGAATCGGAACATCCGTGTCAAACTGAGAACGGTCTACCTGAACAACCCAGTCTTCGTTCCGTTCTCCGTATGCGTCTGCAGGCTGAACGACAACATTCAGTTTGTCTCCCGCTTCTTTTCCTTCAAGTTCGCGTTCCAAACCGGGAATCAGATAACCCACACCGTGCAGATAACCCAGCGGTTCAGTGTCACGGGAAGAATCCAGTTCAACACCGTCTTTGTCTGTAAGTGTATAATGAATTGAAACAAAAGTGTCTTTGGTTATTTTCATTCGAACACCTGGCAAACTTGAGTTACTTCGGGGATTTTATCCATCAGAAAGCGTTCAACACCCATTTTGAGTGTCATTGTTGCCATGGGGCAGTTACCGCAGGCGCCGGTAAGTTTTACGTTTACAATTCCACCGTCTTCAAGTGAAACAAATTCAAGATCACCACCGTCTGCCTGAAGCTGGGGACGGATTTCGTCCAATGCTTCTTTTACTTTCTCTTCAAGAGTCATAAATCATCTCCTATTAAAACCGCGTTAACGGCCACAAATATAAGTTATCTAAAAAAAATCAGTCCGACAACAGCCAAAGGAATCAAATACCAGGCAAAATATTCCAATTTGCCTTTATTGATGAGTTTTACAAGGAATTTGAGAGCAAAAAAACCGGCGACAAAGGCTGCTATGAATCCGACCGCCAATGGCAGAAAACCGACGGCTTCAGAAACTTCGCCCAGATCTTTTGCTTCAAGAATAAATGCTCCCAAAACAGCGGGAATTGAAAGGACAAAGGAATATTCGCCTGCAGTCTTGCGGTCAATTCCGGCAAAAAGAGATGCAGAAATCGTTATTCCGCTGCGTGAAATGCCGGGAAGAGTTCCGATTCCCTGTGCCAGACCGATAAATGCGCCTTTCAAAGGAGAGACAAAGGTATCGGTTCCGCGGCTTTTGATAACGTAGGAAGAATAACGGGAAGAAAAAATCAGCAGTGCCGCCGTGATGAGGAACCCGATGTAAACATAGAACAAAGGCAGTTCCGGAATCAGTTTGCTTGAAAGAATTCCCAGCACGCCTGTTACGATTGTTCCAAGGATGATGCTGAGAACCATTTTCTGCTTAGGGCCGTCGTCATTGCAGGCTTTGCGGCCGATCCAACGGAAAAGTACACCGAACAGGTCAGCAATTGTATGGCGGAACACAAGGCACACAGCCAGAAGTGTTGCCAGATGGAGAAGAACGTCATAAACCAGAGGAATCTCGCTCAGATTGAAAATAGCTTTTGCAACGGCCAAATGCCCTGAACTGGAAATGGGCAGAAATTCGGCAATTCCCTGGAGAATGCCAAGAAGCAAGGATTGAATTACAGACATGATTACACGCTACTGAATGTCCGTGCATAAAGTCAACCCGTGAAAACTCTTACGGCATGAGTTTTTCTGCTCATTCACAATCCGGAGCAAAAACGGTATAGTCCATGTGTGAATATTTCAGATTTTTGCATTGTTCTGGTACATCCGGAAGAAAGCCGTAACATTGGATCTGTTTGCCGCGCCATGGCAAATATGGGCATCAGCGATTTGCGCATTGTTGGCAAACGGGAAGATTACAAAGACCGGCAGGTACGAATTCTTGCAATACACGCGGCTTCCTTTTGGGACAACGCAAAGTTTTTTTCATCGGTAACTGAAGCAGTGGCAGACTGTGCAATGGCTGCGGGAACAACCAGACGGCGCGGAAAAAGACGCAAGGACTGGCTTGTAACACCGGAAGAGTTTGCCGCTTCCGTAACAAAGGTAGAAAATGCAAAAATCGCAGTGATTTTCGGCAATGAACGGACTGGTCTTACAGACGAAGAACTTGCCGAGTGCACTGTCGGAGTGCAGATTCCTTCATCACCGGATTTCGGATCCCTCAATTTGTCACATGCCGTACAGATTATCTGCTATGTTCTTTACCGCACTTTGGAAACTGCAAAAGTAACCGGTTATACGCCGATTTCCATTGAACGTCTGGACAGAGCAGTTGATTCCATTGCAGACAATCTTCAGCAGATAGGTTTTTTCTCAGTGACAGGTCGTGATGACATGGAGATTTTCTGGCGGCAGATTCTGTCACGGGCAGTGCTTTCTGAAGGGGAAGCACAATATTTGGAAAAAGTCTTTACCAAGGCTGCAGGACTTGCAAAGCGCAATGCCCGCCAGACACAGGAACTGCAGAAACCGGAAACCGAAAACTGACTTGCTGCTTTTCACTAAACTGAACCGGCGAACCTAACCGGGACGTCTGCGTTCAGTTCCAGAGACGGTCAACAAACTGAATATGGCATGGAAGTATGGTGGTGCCGCCGCTCAAAAGGGCAGCCCGTTTGATGCAGCCAGCCAGTTCCCGAACGTTTCCGGGCCATGTGTTTGCCTGAATTTTTGCCATGGCTTTTCTTGAAATGCATGTTTTCTGATTCCGGCAGAAAAAATCCGTAAGAAGAAGAATGTCATTGCCCCGTTCTCTGAGCGGCGGCACCATCAGCGTCAGGGGTTTCAGTCTGTCCCACAAATCCTTTCTGAAAAGCCCGCAGTTTATCCGTTCAACAATGTTTGCGTTTGAAGTGGCCAGAATTCGGGCTGAAGTTTTCATGTTTTCGCCTCCGCCTACAGGTCTGTATTCATGTTCCTGCAGAACCGGCAGAAGCAGGCACTGTACTGAGTCCGGTGCTTCGGTTATTTCATCAAGAAGAAGACTGCTTCTTTCTGCCCGGGCAAGAATACCTGTCCTGTCCTTGCGGCAGTCAGTGAATGCACCCTGTTTTGCTCCGAAAAGTTCGGAAACAGCGAGATTTTCAGAAAGACTTCCGAAATTGACCTTTTCAAGGGGATAATGTTTCCGTACCGAAAGATTGTGGACAATTCTCGCACACATGCTTTTTCCGGTTCCGGGTTCGCCGACAAAAAGAACTGGTTCGTCGGATTTGGAAAAAAGGTAAAGGTACTTTTTGAAAAGGGATACGGATTCACTTTCACCCAAAAAAGAATCCAGAAGGATTTTCTCTTCGATACTGGGTTTTGCATCAGTAAAAAAGCTCTCTGCATTTTTGTCAGCAGGATTTGATTTGAAATCCGGGTTTTTGGGAAAATTTTCTGCTTTTGCAAGAAAATCGGGAAGTTGTGCCAAACCCATTGTGGGCATGTTGTAGTAACAAATGTTCATTCTGGAAAAATATTGCGGAAGGTTGGAACTGTTGTGCTGAGACAGAATGCAAACCGGATTGCCGGGAAAATCGCGAGTCAGAGATTTTAGGAAAGGCAGTCCGAACTGAACGACAGTGTCGAAACAGACGAGAATCAGTGCATTTCTATCACCCTTAAAATAACTGCTGATCTGTCCGGAAAGTTCTGATAAAGATTTTTGCTGAATGTCAGTATTCGTTGTGACGGACGAACACACCTGAAACTGTTCGGGATTCAGAACCTGTCTAACTTCCGGTTCCAATTCCCTCAGAATGAGAAAAACTTTTTTCATAGAAAGCCCCACCGCTTGTCTATTTTTTGAACAGTCTCCAGACGACAAGAAGCAGTTTATATTTGATATAAGGAAAAATCAAGCAAATTTTAATCGGATTTCTGAAAATTTCGAACCAAATCTCATTGCCTTTTTCGAAAGTTTGGTTTGAAACACGTTTTTTACGGAGTGAAATAATGTCGATTGCGTCTTTGCTGCAGATGAAAAAACTGGATCCGAACTGATTGCGCCGCTCATGAACCCATTGTTCGCTTTTGCGGATGCCGTCACCAACAAGAACCAGCGACGGATTGGCTTTGTAAATTGCTTCCACAACGTCTTTTTCCGTACTTTTGGGAAAATATCCTACATAGCGCCCGACGATGTGCAGTCCGGGATAAGTTGCGTGAATGTTCCGCTGGGCACCCATGAGACTGGATTTGTGTCCGCCAAGCAGATAAAGTGTTTTGTAGCGGGTTTCCAGACAAGTCATGATGTTCATGAGGGCCGTAAAGGGATTGTATCTGTAGGGTCGTGTCCGCTTAAGAAAGACGGCACCTTTGACAATGCTTTTTGATGTGGGCAGAATCAGCGCGGCATTTTTGAGACAGTCCATGTAAGTCTGATTCTTCCGGGCTCTGAGAAGATCCCAAACACTGAGAAAAATTATCTGCTTTGTCCCTGCATTTTCGTACAGTTCAAAAAGGACTTTTTCAAGGTTTTGGGGTGCAAGCACATCAACAGGAACTCCCAGAACATTTATTCGCTCAACTTCCATTTGTCTGCTCCTCTTTTTCTATATAAACATCTGTTGAATTACGGCTATTCCGTACAGTGCGGCAGTTTCTGCACGAAGCACGTTGGTGACAAAATGTACGGGTTTGAATCCGGCCTCTGTCAGAATCTGCATTTCATTGGGACTTATTCCGCCTTCACAACCTACAGCTATGGCAATATCCCGCGGTTCGTCGGTTCCTGTGGATACAGCTTCTGCAACAGTTTTTGCACTGTATGCCGGGTCTTCGTGAAGGACAAAAGCATGCTTTTGCGGGGCATCTGCAGAAGTTTTCCACAATTCCATGGCTTTTTCCGCAGTCAGCGGTTCAAAAACTTTTGTGGCAGTGGAAGAACCGCTCTGCTGTCTGGCTTCTGTAACAATTCTGTCCCATCTGTCAGTGCGCCGTTCGTAATCGCCTTTTGTAGAATAATCCCCGATTATGGGAACAATGGCAAAAACACCGCATTCCGTGGCCTGACGCACAATCAGGTCCATTTTCTGCTGACGCGGCAAAAACTGGAACAGCCAGAGACGGTTCTGCCCTGTTGTACCGGCATTATCTTTTTGTGCTGCGTCAAAAGCGGTTTCCAGGGAATGGGCACTGACGCCTGATTCCATGCTGGAAAGGGATTCGGTTTTTTCAAGGATTAGGAAATCTTTTTCAATGCGCTTTGCTTTCATGGAGCAAAGTGCACCGTCAGGCAGTCTTACGTCTATTACATCTCCTTGTGCAAGTCTCAGAACACGCGCAAGATAGCGGTAGTTTTTTCCGGTAATCCGCACTGTTCCGGAAGGAGAAAGGTTTTCACTGCAAACAAACTGACGCATAAAAAGTTCTCTTTATTATTCCGCAGCCGAACCAGTGTCCGCAGCTTTGAGTTCCTGTATTTCTTTGAGCGTTTTTGTATTGGCTACAAGATCCGCAAAGTCAGGGCGTCCGAGCACTTCAATTGCTGCTTTCAGCTGAACGTCGTAATCCAGGTCATAAAGTGCATCACCGGTTTTTTTCTGAACGGCAATGCGGATCATTCTGCGCAGAAGCTGTTTTCTCATGGGATAGCGGGTGTAAAGTTCCTCAGCAAAATCTGCAATTTCTTTTTCTGTCATTTCCGGATGGTCTTTGACATACTGATTGATTTCATCCGCATTCATAAGATCAACGTAAGCGGTCTGTTCTTCATCAGTCAGTGTTCCGAAAAGCACTTCCATGTCAGGCGGAATACCGACTTTGTCAATGTTTGCGCCGGTTGGTGAATAATACCGTGCAATCGTAACTTTTGCGCCGTCATCATATGGCAGTGAAAGTGAAACCTGAACGGAACCTTTTCCGTAAGTGTTTTCGCCCACAAGGTATGCCCGGTGATAATCTTTGAGAGCACCTGAAAGAATCTCGGATGCACTGGCAGAGTTTCCGTCAATCAGTACGACTACCGGCAGATCTTTCGGCACGATGGTGTCCCATGAATAGGCATTGTAAACGGATTCGGCGTAGCTTGTGCGGCCTGATGAAGAAACGATTACTCCGCTGTCAAGGAACATGTCTGCAACTTCAACAGCAGCAGAAAGCAGCCCGCCCGGATTGTTGCGCAAATCGATGATAAGCGAATCATAACCGTTGTCAGAAAAGAAATTGAGTGCTTCTTTTGTCCGCTCAGGAAGAAGCGCCGTAAACTCTATCAGGCTCAGATAGCCGATTTTTGTCCCTTCGATGAATCCGTATTTTACGGCAGGCACATCAATCAGGGCGCGCTCAAGGATAACATTGAATTCCATGCTGTTGTTGCGGCGGACTGTAACGCTGACAGTTGTTCCCGGTGTTCCGCGCAAAAGGGAAAGAACGTCATCCATTGTGATTGTGGAAGTATCCACGCCGTCAATAATGATGAGTTCGTCACCTGACTGGATTCCGGCGCGCCAACCCGGTGTACCTTCAATGGGGCTGGAAACATTTACATAAGCCGGATTTGCTTCTGTGGAAACTGTAGCTTTTGTAATGGTAAGTCCCACACCGCCGAACTGTCCGTCGGTAATATCGTTCAGACTGCGCTGACCGCTTACGTCCATATATGCGGTGTGTTTGTCATTCAGGGCATTAAGAATCCCTTCCATTGCACCTTTGTAAAGCAGTTCCGGTTCAACTTCATCAACATAATTGTTAAGAACATAGTTCATTATTTCCTGAACCAGATATGCATACTGCTGTACCTGTTTTGAAGGGGTAAGAGTTGCAGCAGATGAAGTGGATTTTGATTCTGACTGTCCGGAAGCAGCAGAAAGACCGGGCGCAAGAAGAATAAAAATTGAAACAAAAAACAGAAGAGAATAATTCAATGCCTTTTTCATATTAACCATTTTAATGCAAATTTATGTGATGACGCAAATATAATCCGGAAATCACCGGAGCACATTTATAAGATCCTTTCGGCCTGCCTTTTCAAGCGCTTCCCGGACAAGTGCCCTGTTTTCCGGTTTTTTGAACTGGATTACTGCACGCTGAAGTCTGCGTTCTCTGGCTCCCTTTGCCACATAAATTTTTCTCATGTGTCCTTGTTCGTCTTTTGAGTAGGGATCCAGTTCCGTATAATATTGGCATGTGGAAAGACTGCCCGGTGTCGGATAAAAATCCTGAATCTGATCAGGCACGAATCCTGTCTTTTTGAGATAAAGAGCTGTGTCTATCGCCTCTGCAAGTCCTGCTCCCGGATGTGCCACGATGTAATAGGGGACAAGGTACTGCTTCATGCCCAATTTTTTGTTCATGGCTTCGTAATCGGCCGAAAACTGTTCATAAACTTTGTGAGTGGATTTGCGCATCAGTCCGAGGATTCTGTCGTTGGAATTTTCAGGTGCAACTTTCAGCTGACCGGAAATGTGGTACCGGCAGAGATCTTCAAGAAACTGCTTGTTCTTGTCCATTTCCAGATAATCAAAACGGATTCCGCTTCGGACAAAGACTTTTTTTACATTGGGAATGGCCCGAAGTTTTCCCAAAAGGGACACGTAATCCTTGTGATCCACTTCCAGATTGGGACAGGGCTCAGTTCCCAGACACTGGCGGTTTTTGCACACTCCGTTTTTCAGCTGTTTTTTGCAGGAAGGCTGGCGGAAGTTTGCCGTGGGGCCTCCCACATCATGAATGTATCCTTTGAAGCCCGGCGTCTTTGTAAGCTGGACAGCTTCTTTTACCAGTGATTCGTGACTTCGGGCCTGAATGCGCCGTCCCTGATGGAAAGTGATTGCACAGAAAGAACATGCTCCGAAGCAGCCACGGACGCTTGTAAGTGAAAAAAGCACTTCTGCAAGGGCGGGCACACCGGTTTTCCCGTTTTCTGCAGGCTGGTCATACATGGGATGCCATCTGCGTGTGTAAGGCAGTTCCATCACCTGGTCAAATTCTTCCGTGCTCAGCGGAAGTGCCGGCGGATTCTGAACAATAAAACGTGTGTCTGCTTTTTCAACAAGAATTGAAGCATTGATTGCATCCGTGTTCTGTTCCTGGATTACAAAACTTTCTGCAAAACGTTCTTTGCTTTCAGGCGTATTTTTTGAAATTTCTTCAAATGAAGGCAAAACTACAACTTTGTCAGCAACAACTTCAGGCGGGCAATCCTTCGTGTTCAGAATCAATTGGGAATTTTCAACCGTGCATTGTGTGTTGCTGATCCACCAGCAAGTTCCGCGCACATTCCGGATTTGTCTAACCGGAACACCGGCGGCCAGCTGATCCGCTATTTCTATGATGGAATGCTCGCCCATTCCGTACATCAGAAGGTCAGCCTTGCAGTCAAGCAGAATTGATTTACGCACTTTGTCGGACCAATAGTCATAGTGTGTCATGCGCCTGAGACTTGCTTCAATTCCGCCGATCAGAACCGGAACACCTTTGTACGCTTCTTTGATTTTTGCCACATAGGTAATGAGTGCGCGGTCAGGTCTGTGTCCGGCAACTCCACCGTGGGCATAGGCATCTTCCGAACGGGGCTTGTTGTTTGCAGTGTAGTTGCTGACCATGCTGTCCATGGCTCCTGCACTTACAAGAAAAGCCAGGCGGGGGCGTCCGAAAACTTTGAAACTCTCTGCACTTTTGAAGTCCGGCTGAGGAATTATTCCAACTGAGTATCCGTGGCTTTCAAGCAGGCGTCCCAAAAGGGCCGCGGCAAAAGACGGATGGTCAACGTAAGCATCTCCGCTAACGAACACAAAATCCGGCTGATCAATTCCCCGGTCATGCATTTCTTCCATTGACACGGGCATGAAAGTGGAATCAGCTGGCATATCTGTCGTTTTCCAAAAGGAAAGAATTCATCATTTCGGAACACTGGTCGCAAATTTCCGTAGTTCTGCGGTCTCCGGGTTCAATTACATCAAGTATGTCCATGTAGACGTCCGTTGGAATCCAGGGCGCATTTTTGTGAATGTTTTCTGTTCCCCGCAGAGTAACAACTACAATGGGGCATTGGGCTTTTGTTGCAATTTTGAAAGAGCCCGCATGCATTTCTCCCATTTTTCCGTCTTTGCTTCTTGTTCCTTCCGGAAAGATTCCCACGGATATTTCGCCTGACTGTATGTAATCAATTGCTTTTACAATGGTACCCACTGCATTTTTCGGATTGGTACGGTCAATTGCAAGATATCCTGATTTTTTCATCAGTTTGCGGGCAAGTGGAATCTTGAAATTCTCAGGTTTTGAAATGTAAGCGATATGGTTGCTTCCCAAAATGTAAGCCTGGAACATGTTGTCAAAACGTGAACGGTGATTTGATACCAGAAGGAATCTCCGGTCAACGGGAACTTTTTCAAGTCCTGAAACATGAATCCGGCAGCGGGCCATTCTGCAAAGGTAACGGTATCCCACATTCAGGTGGAAATAATAGAATTTCGAGTATTTTTCCTGTGGTTTATTCATGTTGACGGGAACAGTAATGACAAGCAGATAAATCCAGAAAACTGCATGAAAGACAAGCAGGAAACCAAGAAAGAAAACAGGAATCAGCCAAATGAAGCTGACAGGCAAATTCAGTAAAAACCAGCTTAAAACTGATATGAAAGCACATAAAGCATAAACAAGTCGCATTCTGCCATTTTATCATAAAGTCAGGATCATGGAAGTCATATATTATGAATTTGCTTTAAAAAACACAGTCTTTGCGATATTATCAAGTCATGTCCACAAGTTTATTTGGCAGTCTTTTTATTCTTGTCATTCTTCTGCCGGCTGTTCTGCGATTTTTCTTCCATAAACGTGCAGCACTTGATACCGCGGTACTTCTTGCACCCGGTTCTTTGGGCGCAACTCTCTTGTATATTGCGGCTTATGGAATCAGTCTGGTTTCTCTGGTTCTGCTTGCGCTGAGCCTTGTGGTCTGCATAACGAATTTCCGTGCCTTTCTGCGTTACGTAAACGGCCTTGTTGTTGATTTTTACAGCCCTGTCTTCTGCATTTCTTCCCTGCTTGAGGCAGTTCTCATTCTGGTATTTCTTGTTCTTCAGGTGATTTATCCGCCTTTTTCAGACAAGGAAGTATTTTTTTCCACGCAAAGCAAACCCACGTACACGGAACAGCATTCCATCCTTTCAGGATCCGGTTATTCCGGTCTTGTGGAACGTTCTGGTTTTTTCGGGCCTGCAAATGTTTCTCTGTACACTTTTTCGCCTGCCGAAGAAAATGAAAACCCTGTAATTCTTTATATTCCGTCACTTTGCACTGCTACAGAGGATTTTGAAACAGTTCTTACGGAGCTTGCAGAAAGAGGATTTGCAACAGTTTCTGCAGACTGCAACTTGTCTGATGTTCAGTATGTAGATCCATTTTTCAACCGGGCTTTTATCCGGCCTTTTTACATGCGCATCCAAAAATTCACAAATCCCGGCGAATATGCGGCTCTTGAAGCAGCTTCTGCTTCCAAAAAAGTGATTGAAGCAAAAGTTCTTTACGAGTACATCCGGGGAATTTTCCCTTCCAGAAAGATTCTCGTGGCGGCAGAAGAACCGGTGGCGTCCCTGCTCTCAAAGGATTATCCGGTCTGTACTCTTTCTTTGGGAGGACTTGCTCTTCTTCCGTGCAGCAAACCTTGGGAAGCGTTTTTCCTTAATCCTGATGAATATAATTTCGGTACACGCAAAGAACGGACTGCTTTGAAAGCAAGAATCCTTGAACAGATAATCACTGCGGCTGAAAAAGTGAGGTAAAAAATGACTCTTAACCAACTGAACGAATATTTCTGCAATTACCTTAAAATAGCAGATTTCAAGAATGATATTTCCATGAACGGAATTCAGGTTCAGAACAGTGCGCCTGATTCAAAAGAAATCAGAACCGTTGCTTTTGCTGTAGATGCCTGCCTTGAAACGATTGAAAAAGCCGCCGCTTCCGGAGCTGACCTGCTCTTTGTTCATCACGGGCTTTTCTGGGGAAGTCCGATTGCGGTAAGCGGAAGCCACTACAAACGGATTAAAGCACTTTTGGATTCAGACATGGCTTTGTTTGCCTGTCATATTCCTTTGGATGCTCATCCTGTAAGCGGCAACAATGCGGGGCTGGCAAAACGCATGAATCTGTCTGACCTTAAGGCTTTCGGTTCCTGGCGGGGAATGATTCTGGGCTTTGTGGGGAACCTTCCGGAGCCCGTAAAATTCACAGAGTTTCTGGCGGACTTTTTCCCAAATGCAAATGTTGTTCTGCCTTTCGGAAAAGAAAGTGTACAGCGTGTGGCCGTAATTTCAGGCGGAGCTGCTGAAGAACTGGAAGATGCAATTGCTGAAGGCGCAGATCTTTACATTACCGGCGAGCTTGGCCACCAGCAGTATCATGTGGCAAAAGAAGCCGGCATCAATGCAATTGCAGGCGGACATTACAACACAGAAACTGTAGGCGTTTCTCTCATGATGGAAAAAGTCCGCACCGAACTGGGAATCAATACCGTATTTGTTGATGTGCCCACCAGACTGTAAAAAGTCCGGCAGACATAGACAGACCGTGTTATTTTTCCGGAGGAAGCGCTTCCTGAGCGGCCTGCATTGCTTCAGAGGCTTCTTTCAGTGACTTTCTGTTCAACTGTTCTGCTTCCCGCAGCATTGCGGCCGGAACACCATAAGCTTTTTCCAAAGCTTCTTTTACAAGTACTTCGTCAGGTGTACCGAAATCCATGTTTCTGTCAGGATAAAAAAGAAGCACGTTTTCTGCATAGCGCCGGCTCAAATCCAGTTCATGCATTGCCATGCACACGGGAATCTTCCGTTCCGCAGAATAAGAGCGCAGAAAATCCATTGCCTTTTCTTTCTGACGGGTCTCCATGGCAAACATGGGTTCGTCCAGAAAAACACTTTTTGAACCGAACAGTACGGAAAAAGCCAGCAGAACGCGCTGAATTTCCCCTTTGGCAATGCCTGTAAGCTTTTTGTCCAGAGTCTTTGCAAGTTCAAAAGCTTCAAGAGTGCTGTCAAAAAGTGCTTTTTCTTTTCCGGCATACAAGCCGTTGTTGAAAACATATTCCAAAAGTTCCGCCACTTTATCATCCGTGTCAAATTCCATGTTCTGATAAACAAAGGACGAAAGTTTTCCGCGGGCTTCTTCATCCATGGCAGCCACATCCTGTCCAAGAAGCAGGACTTTTCCCTGCTGCGGTTTTACGCGCCCTGAAGCAAGCAGCATGAATGTGGATTTTCCGCTGGCATTGGGGCCGATAAGACTGATAAAAGATGCAGGCAAAGCCGCAGTAAAATAATCAAAAACCGGTTTAGGCTGGAGTTCATCGTCTTCTACAGCAGGATAAGTGTAGCTGACGTTGTTAAATTCAATGAAATTCATGGAACAAGTATGCACGAAAGCCGCTTCTAAAGCAATCAGCAAAAATCCGCCGGAGTAAAAAAAAAGCCGCCGGAAAAACCGACGGCCCTTGAAAAAGCTGTGAAAAATCAGACTTTGAATTTGAGAGTCTGCTGTTCCATTTCTTTTGCTGCGGCACTGTTCTTGTCAACAGCAGTTTTTACGGATCCGATTGTTCTTGTAATTGCATCGGTATCATCAGACATTGTATTCATTGCTTCGTGAATACCCTGTGTAATGTCTGCAAGTTTCTGCATTTCAACAAAAACTTCCTGACTTCCCTGCAGCATCAGTGCAGAACCGTCTTTTACAGAACCGGTCGTGTCATTGATTGTATGCATTGCTTCAAGAATCTGGGATGATCCGGAACTCTGTTCCTGCATTGCGTGCATGATGATTTCTTCCTGATTCTTGACCTTTTCGGCAAGATCGAAAATCCGTGAGAACTGTTCCTGAACCTGTTCTGTGCTGGACAGAACCTGACTGATTGAATTTCCCAAAACCTTGAGCCGGTTTGTAATCATTGTGCTCTGTTCGTTGGATTCCTCTGCAAGCTTTCTGATTTCGTCAGCAACAACGGAGAAACCTTTTCCGGCGTCTCCTGCATGAGCAGCTTCGATTGCAGCGTTCATGGCAAGCATGTTGGTCTGTTCTGCAATGTGCTGAATAACTGAAGAAGCTTCCTGCATTCCTTCTGATTCTTCAAAAATCTTCTGGGACATTACAACAGCGCTTTCTACTTTCTGCTGTCCGGAGGCTGCTTCTTCATCGAGAGCTGCAACGGTTTTGGCATTGTTTGAAAGAATGTCGGTTACTGAATTGATGTTTGCAACCATTTCTTCAACTGCTGCTGTGGCCTGCTCAACGCTGCTTGCCTGATAGTTGATGTTGTCGTCAAGTTTCTTGATGTTGTCAGTGATTTTCTGAACAGTTGCGGTTGTCTCTTCAACACCTGCAGACTGATTGATCATTTCGTTCTTGACCTTTGAAATTGCTTCTGTAACTTCATCAATCTGAGAAGCCATTTCAGATGAGTTGTTGTCCAGCTGAATGGCCATGTCACGGGAAACAACGCCTGAATCCTGGATTCCTTTGATCAGGCTGCGTGTAGTGTCGGAGAAATTGTTGAAGCTTACTGCCAGAAGACCGAAGGAATCACGGGAAGAAAGGGGAATTGCTTTCTGAGTATAATCGCCTTTTGCAACTGCTGCGGCAAAAACTTCAAGTTCTTCAATGCGCTGTTCTTTTTCACGCATCTGAATTGTCATGCCGGCTGTTGTGGTGAAAACACCGATAAAGCCCAGAGGCAGAACACGCGTAAACACGAAGCGGACTGTATCTGTATCCGGATGAAAGTGCAGTGTCATTACTGCAGAAGTCATGATGAATGCAACGCCGGTAATACTGAAGAAAGTAATAAGCATTGTTGCAATAGAAAGCTTGAGGCCTTCAAATTCCTTGCGCAGAGGAACAAATCCCATATATCTGGAAATTGTATGGTTGAAAAGAATATAGCAGAAAACTGCAGGAATGAAGAAACATCCCAAAGATCCGAGCATCAGCGGCAAACCATAGTCATCAGCTCTGAAAGTGTAGCCAACTTCCTTTGCCATTACGACAGGATAAATCATATTGAGCAGAATCGGAAGGACAATTGCCAGAATAATGTAGCGTTTGTATGCTTTGCTTGCTTTGACAAGCATTGCTTCCGAACCGTCATAGGCAAGGACATTCTTCATGTTGATGATGTACATTGCAATAGGAATAATCAGGCTGAGCCAGAAATATGCCTGAAAGCTGACACTTTTGAGCAGATTGATTGTCGCCCGGTATTCAAAAATCTGGATGAACAGAACGTAGCCCATGTAAACAAATGGACTGACAAGGTAAAGCAAAATCGTCCAAAGGAGAATTCCTACAGGTGGTTTGGGTACAGCAGGATTTCTTTTAAGTAAGCTCATGAAAATCTCCAAAATATAAAATTTTACACTTATTATATCGTCTGATTTGATTTTTCCGAAAGAAAAAAACTATAATTATGTAGAAAAAATTACAAAATCTTTGTTAGCAAAGAATGGAATTCGCGTCTTTGTACCGTTACATATTATGGAAGGAAACTTTCTTTTCCTCTTAATTGACTAAGAAACAAATAAAGTGTTATATTTTCCTACCCATGCTATAAAGGGAAAATCTTATAAGAGTGCAAAACACTCTTTAATATAAAGGAGACGTGTTCATGAAACGGACATATCAGCCCAGTAAAGTTAAAAGAAACAGAAAATTCGGATTTCGTGCTCGCATGAAGACTCGTGGTGGCCGCTTGGTTCTTAAAAGACGCAGAGCAAAGGGACGCTACAAGCTGACAGTTTCTGACGAAAAGAAACCTTACTGAGAATAAACCCTCACTGAGGAAAGAGAGAAAAGCTCTTGTCTGAAACTGGTTGTTTTACCCGCTCAGAACGGGTAAAACGTTCCGATGAAATACAAATTCTGTTTAAAAAAGGGCAGAAAGTGGGCGTCAAAGGCGCCAAACTTTTCTTTATGCAAAATGGTAAAGATTTTAACAGAATTGCATTTGCCCTTCCTCGTGGCTACGGTAATGCCGTTGAACGCAACAAAGCAAAGCGTTTGAGCCGCGAAGCATATCGCTTATTCAAAACACACCTGAACACCGGGTATGACATGGTCTTCCTTGTCTACCCCGGCAATGACTCGTTCCCCTCGCGGTGTGAAGCATTTCGTCAGTTATGTCTTAAAGCAGGTCTCGTACGCACATGAAAAAACCAGTGTCTCGTTGTCTGCTTTTTTTGATACATGGATATCAGGTATTTATTTCACCTCTCTTTCCTCCGTGCTGCAGGTTTTATCCAACTTGTTCCAATTACGCAAAAGAAGCCATTCAAAAACATGGTGCCGCAAAAGGAAGTCTGCTTGCAGCAAAACGCATCCTCCGGTGCAACAAGTTTTTTCCCGGCGGTTACGATCCGGTTCCCTGATTGTTTGGTTTTCGGTTGCGCACTGCAGTCACAGGAGTAACTGAATTATGGATAAAAATACAATCATAGCAATCGTGCTTTCCACACTGGTAATCATCGGATTCTCAATGTATCAGATGAACCGCATGCAGACCGCTTATGTGGAACCTGCTGCTGATGAAACGGTTGCAGAAACAGCTGTTCCGTCAGAACCTGCTGTTCCGGCTCAGAGTGTTCTGGCAGCAGCAACTGCCAGCTTTGACGCACTTTCTCTGGTGGAAGAACAGTACACCATGGAGACGGAAACTGCCACCGTCAGATTCACCAACAAGGGTGGAGACATTATCGGGTATGAGCTCAAAGAGCACAGAGACGGTAATCACGGTGTTTACATGGCAGACAGCATTGAAGACAACAACAGAGCATTTGCCCTTTCTTTCGGCGGTCAGTCAGGAGAGATTGTCAATGACCTGTTTGAAACTAAAATAATCGACAATTATACGATTCTCTTCTCAAGGCCTTTCACATTCACAGAAAACGGAACTGCAAAAACCTATACTCTGCAGAAAAAATATACATTCCTTCCTGATGAATATGTTTTCAGACTTGAGATTTCTTTCTTGGGCGAAAATGGCGCAACCGGCCTTAATGTAAACAATGCGGCTTATACTTTGCGCACTTCTCCCCAGATCGGTCCTTACTGGAACAAAGCAAATGACCGTTATGAAAACAGAACTTTCATGGCATTTGCCAACGACAAGGTCAAAAAGCAGACTGTAGCAGACGGCGCCACAAAAACCTATGACAATGATTTTACCTGGGTCGGTGTTACCGGAAAGTATTTCTCGCTTCTTGTTGCTCCAATGCAGACAAATATCGTTGACAAAGCGGTTTATTCCTGCGTAAAAGACAGCAATGACTACGCAAATGCACAGGTTTTCATTACACGTACACCGATTCTTCAGCAGAGCGTGACAGATACTTATTACGTTTATATGGGTCCCCGCACGGACAGCACGCTCAAGATTTACAGCAAAGCGGAAAACAACGGCTGGCATCTGGCCAACCTGAAATTTGACTACTGTATGCAGTCAAGCGGTATTCTTTCCTGGCTTGAAGTTGCTCTCAAGTGGATTATGGATCTGATTTACAAGCTGATTCCCAACTGGGGTCTTTCAATCATTGTAATGACAATTCTTCTTAAGCTGGCTCTTTACCCGCTTACGAAAAAAAGTTCCATGAGTTCTCTCAAGATGCAGGAACTTCAGCCGAAAATTCAGGAACTGCAGGAAAAATACAAGGCAACACCTGAAAAACTGAATGCAGAAATGGCAAAGGTTTATCAGGAGGCTCATTACAATCCTATGTCAGGTTGTCTGCCTATCCTGATTCAGTTCCCGCTTTTGATTTCGGTTTTCAACCTGTTCAACAATTATTTTGAGTTCCGTGGAGCAATGTTCATTCCCGGCTGGATTCCTGACCTTTCTGTTGGTGACAGCCTTTATACTTTGGGATTCAGTCTTCCGTTCCTTGGAAACCAGATTCGCATTCTGCCTGTAATTTACCTGGTTTCACAGTTGATTTACGGAAAGATTACTCAGGTTGGAGCTCCCAGCGGTCAGAGTGCCGGAGCAATGAAGCTGATGACCTACGGTATGCCGATTTTCTTCTTCTTTATTTTCTACAATGCTCCTGCAGGACTGATTCTGTACTGGACAATCAGCAACATGCTGCAGCTGGTTCAGCAGAAAATCATCAACAAGCAGATGAAAATCAAGAAAGCGGAAATGGAAGCTGCCAGAGCCAATGAACGTGAAAAATACGTGACCAAAAAGCGCAAGAAGTAAGAGGTACTTGTATGACATACGAATATGAAGCAAAGACTGAAAAAGAAGCGGTAGAAATGGCTGCTGCCGAACTGGGACTGGAACGTGATCAGTTTGATGTTGAAATTCTCGAAGCCCAGAAGACAACAATTTTCAAAAAGGGATACGTACGTATCCGTGTACACACAGACGATGCTGCTCCTCAGCGTCCTGCAGAAGAAGATGATTTCGGCGAATCAGAAGTAATCGGGTCTTCTGCCCGTACTTTTGCAGATCCCTTGCCGCAGAGCGAGTTTGAACAGAAACTTACATCTTTTGTTGCAGAAATGATTACAAAGATGGGCTATGAAGTAACTGTTGACGTTATGTATCGCGAAGAACATAAAATCGGTCTGCGTCTTACATCTGCAAGTTCATCAATTCTGATCGGACGCAAAGGCAAAAATCTTGATGCAATGCAGCTTTTGGCAAATGTTTATGCCGGAAGACTTGGCCGTGAAGATGTACGTGTTATTCTTGACAGTGAAAATTACCGCATCCGCCGTGAAGAATCTCTTGTGCGCCTTGCATACACAACTGCAGACAAAGTCCGCACGACACATAATTCAATTCTGCTTGAACCAATGAATCCTTTTGAACGCCGTCTGATTCATACTACACTGAATGACATCGGTGATGTTGAAACAAAGAGCGAAGGCGAAGGACTTTACAAACAGGTTCGCGTTATGTACAAAGGATTCCTTTGAGAGCCGGTTCAGTGAGTAGAAAACTGGGTTTTGTGCTGGCACTTCTGACTGTTGCCGGCACAATGTTTGCCCGAAGCCCCTCGGATATTTCTCAGTTGAAGGGCGAAACAAGAGTTCATTACAAAGAAAGTAATGTAAAACTTGAATTGTCCTCCGGGACTCAGCTTGAAAAGCGTGCAGGAGAATTGTGGTCTGAAACTCATAAATCAGAACCCAGTTTTGTGGCAGAAGCTTTGTATATCGTTCCCAAAAAAACTCAAGACAATCAGATAGAAGAACTTTCTGTCATAGCAAGGTCTTTTTCAAAAATGCAGGGCATGAAGTATATTTCTTCTGAAGGGAAGGAAGAAGTTCTGTATCCCGAAGTCTGGACTGTAGAAAATGGTCAGTCAAAAAAAGCTGTTCCTGACAAAACTTCAGGACCGGTTGACAGACAGACATTCTACATGTGGCAGAAAGATCAGAGTTTCGGCGGAAGTGTGTATCAGGTATACATGGAGAAGACTGACAATCAGCTTCTTTTGTCCGAACTGAATCTGAATCCTCTTTATCTGGCGATTGTAAAAGCAGTTGAGTCAAAAAATCTTCAGGTAACATTGGTGATTTCGGACAAAGGCGATGATCTGTCAATTTATGTGCTTGTAAAGGCATCAGTTCTGAAAGTGCCTTTAATAGATAATATGGTCAAATCTTCGTTTACATCCCGTCTTGAGGCGGTAGCAAACTGGTTTATCAGGAGTTATTATGAAAGTTAGGAAAAATCGCAGCAACGGGCTGCGTAAATTTTTGACTGTACTTGTTGTTTTGTGCAGTATTATTTCTTTTGCCACATGTTCAGGCAAAAATGAAGGATCAAAAGCGATGAAAGAAGCTCTTGAAAAAATCAAAGGTATGGACGGTGTTTTTGCCGTAATGGAAACAACACGCGGAACAATCGTGCTGCGTCTGTTTTATAAAGAAACTCCCATGACTGTTACAAACTTTGTGGGTCTTGCAGAAGGAACTCTTGATGCAGCAAAAGGAAAACCTTTTTACGACGGACTCAAATTTCATCGCGTAATCAGCAAGGCAAACGGAGATAGTCAGGATTTCATGATTCAGGGTGGAGATCCCAGAGGAAACGGAACAGGCGGTCCGGGATACCAGTTCCCCAATGAAATTGTTGACGGAATTACACACAGCAAACCCGGTATCCTTGCAATGGCAAACAGCGGCCCGGACACAAACGGAAGTCAGTTCTACATTACAATTGTTGAATGTCCCTGGCTTGACGGAAGCTACAACATTTTCGGTGAAGTAGTTGACGGACAGGAAGTGGTAAACACAACACGCAAGAATGACGTAATCAACAAAGTGACAATTGTGCGTCAGGGTGCAGAAGCTGAAAAATTCACAGCAACACAGGCAGATTTTGATGCTCAGGTTGTTGCTGCAAAAGAAAGAAGTGCAGCTCAGAAAAAAGCATATTATCAGTCACAGATTGATGAAATCAAAAAACAGTTCCCCGGAATGAAAGAGCATGAGACCGGAATTCTGTATGAAATTGTAGAAGAAGGAACAGGAAATGTTGCCGGAGCAAGAAAAAGCGTTTCAGTTGATTACAAAGGTTATCTGATTGATGGTTCTGTTTTTGACACATCAATGCAGCCCGGACGCGCACCTCTGGATTTTGTTACAGCAGCCGGAAGAATGATTGAAGGCTTTGACCTTATGACACAGGAAATGAAAGTCGGTGAAACACGCCGTATGGCCTTGCCGCCTGACTATGCTTACGGGGAAGGTGGTTATCCGCCGGTTATTCCTGCAAAAAGCTATATCCTGTTTGATGTTACTTTGAAATCAGTAAAATAACACTGCGGAACACTGAAAAAAGGACTGCTGTTTTCCATTTTTATGAATGGAACAAGGCAGTCCTTTTTTTTTAGTTCAGCAAATTCTAGCGTTTTTCGTTCCAGGCTTTGAGCACATCCAGTTCGGATTTGTACTGGGCAATTGCACCCTGCCAGAATTCTTTGCCTGTAATGTCAAAACCTGCTGCAGCACAAACGTCTTCGCAGCTTGCGCGGCCTGTCTGAACAAGCAGTTTTTCGTAGCGTTCGGCAAAAGCCGGGCCCTCTTTCTGATACACTGAATAAAGCCCCAATCCGAACAATTGCCCGAAAGCATAGGGATAATTGTAGAAGTCAAAGTCCGGACTGTAATAATGCACTTTGAGCGCCCACATGTAAGGATGTTTGACGGAAGAAAGCCCTGCTCCGTAAGTGTTGTTCTGAGCATCGGTCATTATGCGGCAGAAATCGGCAGCAGAAAGTTCACCGGTTTTGCGTTCTTCAAAAACCTGGCGCTCAAAGTAGAAACGGCTGAGAATGTCCACAAGAACTTGGTTTGCGTCACTGAGGTGGGTTTCGCAAAGCTGGACTTTTTCAAAACCGGAAGCTCGTGAAAGTATGTCCTTCATTACGATTGTTTCTGAGAAAATGCTTGCTGTTTCGGCCAGGGTCATCGGGTAGCTCATAAGGGCATAATCTGCGTCCTTGATGCATTCGTGGTGATAAGCATGGCCCAGTTCGTGTGCCAAAGTGGTAATGTTGTTGAAAGAACCGGTAAAGTTTGTCAGCACACGTGATTCTTTGTGGGCCGGAAAACTTGTGCAGTATGCGCCGCCGACTTTTCCCTTGCGGACTTCAGCGTCAATCCAGTGCTGGTCAAAGGCACGGCGGGCAAAGTCACCCATTTTTGCGGAAAAACTGGAAAAGCGCTCAATGATGTAAGAACGGGCTTCGTCAAAGGTCCAGATTTTTTCCGGCTCGGACTGGGAAGCTTTGTCAGTCAAAGGCGCAAAAAGGTCATAAAAAGGAAGAGCATCACCGTCATCAAGCAGAGCGGCCTTTGTCTTAAGATAATCCTGCCAGAAAGGAAGAGAATCTTCTATGGCGCCAATCAGGGCTTCAAGTGATTTGCGGCTGATTCGTGCAGTGGCAAGACTTCTGTCCAGGGGAGACTGCCAGGAACGGCGGGCATTCAGAGTGATTGTTTCACCTTTAAGATTGTTGAGACAGGCTGCCAGCGGGATTTCCGCGTTTTTAAGCAGTGCAAGTTCCTTGTCATAAGCGGTTTTGCGGACTTCTGCATCAGCGCTGTAAGCTTCGTTACGAAGCTGGTTGAAAGTTTTGCCGGTTTCCGGGTCAACAAGATTGGCGATGATTGAACCCTGAAGACGGCTCCATGCGTTTCCGCCGGTCCGCTGAAGATCCTGGGCAAGATTTTCTTCTTCCAGCTTCATCTGATGGCTGTAACTCTGAATTTTTTCCTGAATTACAAAACGGTAATCTTTGTATTCAGGTTTGGAAGAATAAAAATCTTCAATTTTGTCCTTGTTTTCTGAAAGAACAGCAGAGAATTTGCGGTCAGTTTCATCAACAAGAAGACCGAGTTTTTCAACAATACCGACGTTGTTCATGGCAATTGTATCAGTTGTGTCAGTGGAAGAAACAGCTTCAGTAAATGCGTAGAGTGATTCATAAAGAGCACCGGTTTTGTTCTGCAGCTGGTACCATTGGTCAAGCCATGCGGAAAAATCACTGTGAAGAAGAGAGCTTTCAAGCAGAAGATTCAGTTTTTCACAGCCAACTTCAACTTCTTTAAGTGCAGACTTGTAATCATCAGCATCAAAACCGGCAAAAACAGATGAGAGATCCCAACGGGGGATAATATCAGACATGGTTTTTTATTCCTCCAGAAATAATTTTGTTTGAATAAGTTAAGGATTCTGAAAAGAGGAAAATCTCCGGAACAAAATCCTGTAGAAAAAGCATATAAAATTCGCTATTCTTTGTCGAGTTAATGCATTTTTGTGATTTTGACAGCAGTACTGATTAAACTGCACAAACAAAAAAAAGGAAAACAGATGAATACAGCTTTGTTCATATTGATTCTTGCGGTTGCGGGGATAGAAATTTCACTTTTTACAACAGCAGTGGTTACATACAAAAGAATGTTCGTCCGGCACGGAAAACCGGGAATTCCACGTGTACCTGACAGTTTTGAAGGGGATGCAGTTGCAATGCCCGGAATTGACAAAGATATTTCTGCACATGTTCACGACCCGGTAATCATGAAACCGCTTCTTGATGCAAAAAGACGGTGGCAGTCAAATCCGATTGAAAAAATCACCTGTGTTGGAAAAGGCGGAACTTTTCTCAGTGCAGATTTTTGGCATGTTTCTGACAATGTTGCGGTAATTGTTCACGGTATGACTGATTCTTCATCGGGAATGGCTTATCTTGCAGAAGAATATGTAAAGAAGGGCTGGTCAGTTCTTGCAGTGAACATGAGAGCACACGGAGAAAGCCATGGAAAATTGTTCGGATTGTCACGGCTTGATGCGGAAGACTTGATCTGCTGGCTTGATCTGATTTGCGGACGCATAGAAAATCCCAGATTCATTCTGCACGGAGTTTCAATGGGTGCTTCTACGGTGGTTCAGTGTATGTGTCATCCCAAGTTCTACAAGAAAGGTTATGACAAACTGACCCTTTGTACAGTCAGTGACTGTGCTTTTTCTTCTTTCAGAAAGGTAATCCGGGCTCAGATCGGTGCAGTCATGAAGGCAAAAGGTTTCATGAAACTGATTAGCGAAGGAACTCAGCTGAACATGTCACTGATCAGTTTTGTCTGCGGGCGTCACTTTTGGAGCAACATATCGCCAGAAAAAGCTTTGAAGCGCCGCTCTGCACTGGTCAAAAAACATGACGGGCGTATTGTGCCGCTTGTGGTGTTCCACGGGACAATCGACCTGATGGTAAAACCGTTCATGGCAGAGCAGATTGCAAAGGCCGCGGGAGAAAGCGCCGAACTGCATTTTGTTGAAGGCGCTCCCCACATCGGTTCATACTTTTATGGTCCGGAAGTTTATATGGAAAAAATCTTCCGTTTCATACCTTGATCTGATCAAGGACTTTTCCGATGGAATCATGGATTACAAGTTGCGCCATGCTGTCTACAGGAGTTTCGCTTTTGTTGATGAGCACGAGATTTGGTCCTGAAAAATAGCGTATGAAAGAAGCGGCGGGATAAACTACAAGGGATGTTCCCCCGATTATGAGACAGTCCGCATTTCTTATTGCACTGATTGCGCCTGTTACAACATTGTCATCAAGGCCTTCTTCGTAAAGCACAACATCGGGTTTTACAATTCCTGTGCAGTTGTGTCGTTCACAAAGAGGTACGGAATCCTTTGGCCACTGACCGGCATAATCTGCGGCACCGGCTTTCTGCATGTCGAGACCGGCCTTTGCTGCGGCTTTGTCAATCCAGTTCCGAACATAAGAATCATTGTAAAATTGTCCGCATTCAGTGCAGTAGTTTCTGAGCACGCTTCCATGCAGTTCATAAACACATTTGCTTCCCGCCGCCTGATGCAGTCCGTCAATGTTCTGTGTGATGACCGCGCTCAGTTTGCCGGCAGCTTCCATTTCTGCAAGTTTTTTGTGAGCCGCATTGGGAAAAATCCCCTGACCCAAAAGTTTGGCGCGGTAAAAACGGAAGAATTCCGGCGTCTTTTTTACGAAAAAACTATGGCTCAGCATTGTCTCAGGCGGATAAGACCATTTTTCGTGATAAAGTCCGTCAACACTTCTGAAGTCCTGAACACCGCTTTCGGTAGAAACACCTGCTCCACCGAAAAACACAATCCGTTTTGAACTGTCAATGATTTGCTGTAATGCGAGAATTTCCTGTTCCATAAACTGATTATATCACGTTTTTAAGGGCAGGAGAGGAGTATCAGAAGGCTGTCCGGAAATTTTGTTCCGGTTAAAAGAATGATTTGCCTGGTGGAAGAAGTTTTTCCAGCGTTTCTGCAAAAAGTTCCAGGCCGGCTTTATCTGTCTCTGAAAAGCGGTTGGTTACTGGGCTGTCTATATCCAGAACACCGATCAATTTGCCGTTTTTGTGAAGCGGAATAACAATTTCTGAATTGGATGCGCTGTCACAGGCAATGTGCCCGGGGAAAGCATGAACATCCGGTACAAGGACAGTTTCATCCTTGGATGCAGAGGTTCCGCAAACACCACGACCCATGGGAATCTTTATGCAGGCAGGTTTGCCCTGAAAAGGCCCGAGTATGAGGGTGTTCCCGTCCAGCAGGTAAAAACCGGCCCAGTTGATTTGTTCAAGGGTATCAAAGAGAAGAGCAGAAGCGTTGGAAAGTATGGTAACTTCGTAATCTACGTCTTCTGAAAGAGATTCAAGCTGTTTTGAAAGCATTCTGTACATAAAATCATTATACAGGAAGAAAAGAGCTGGAACAAGGCGAGGAAACTATCGTATCGCCTTGCGTGGATTTTTGGCAGTCTGAAAAAAATTCAAATTTTTGTAGAAAAAAAAACTGCAGGGACAAGCTGTGTCCCACTCCGCTATGTATTCTGTCATCACAATGAATCACGGAGGTGTTGATATGAAATCAAATTATGAAGCAGTAAGCAAAAAGGCTGGATTTACAGCAGGAGTGATAATCGGATTCGCTCTGCTCTTGCCCCTGATCCTTGCGGCAATTCTTACAATCAGTGATATAGGAAAAGAATACGCAAGAATCAGTTTCGGGTCAAATTATGTAATGTCCTTTGTTTTTACACTTCCTCTTTCCATAGGAATGCTGTGGATTTGCCCCTCTGTTTACCAGTGGATTGTGGAAAAAGGAATGAAAAACCCTGAGAACCCGAAGCCCGTAAGAAGAAGACGCGCTGCATGACTGAAAGCCGGTCGGGCGGGACCGGCAGAATCATTTTGATTTGATGTTTGAAATGAACAAACCGGCAATTGTAAGGACCGCGCCTGAAAGTCCCATGAAAGTAATCTGTTCGCCCAAAGCAAAAAAAGCAAAAACGATGGTTACGACTGGAATAAGGTAAATACCGACGGACACACGGACAGTTCCGACGATGTTGCATGCGATGTTCCAGATTGCAAAGCAAAGGGCAGAAGCAAGCAATCCGAGGAAAGCCAGATTGAACCAGTTGAGGAAAGAAGAAAAACGGGCTGCGTTTACTGCCGGGTCAAGGCTTATGTGCATTGCGGGAATGTACTGCCCGAAAAAGCCGCCAGCTATCATAAGCGGAATCATGAAAAGGATTGCAAAGAAGAAAACGCGACGGGTGCTGCATATATTGTCGTAGCCGAGTGCGTTGATTCTGGAAACGAAAAGGGAATAGAAACCCCAGCAGATTGATGAACACAGGGCCAGAAGGTCTCCCAGGGGATTGATGCTGAGGCTTGCGTTTCCGTTGAAACTGACCAGTGCGATACCGATTATTGCCACAGCAAAACCGATGATGAAAAATGGCGTAATATGTTTTTCTTTCTGGAAAATCTGGGAAATGATTGCTGTAAACATGGGACTGATTGCAACAATGATGCTGACATTGGATGCGGTTGTGTAGGAAATGGCAATGTTTTCCGTGAACTGGTAAAGGACAACGCCAGAAAGGCCTGCTAATGCAAAAAGCCAGTTTTCTTTTTTGTTTTTTAGGACAAGTTTTTTCGGTCGGATCAGGAAAAGCCCAAGAAAAGCGAGAAGAAAGCGGTAAAAAAGGATTTCCAGAGGGGAGAACTGAAGGAGAAGGGATTTTGTGCAGACAAAGGTTATACCCCAAATAAAAACAGAAACTGATGCAAGAATGATTCCTAAAGTCATGGACTTATTATAGCAGGCGGGAGATTTGTGTAAAAGCGGAGAGACAAAAAAAAAGCCCTGAAACTGATGAAGTTTTCAGGGCTTATGTTTCAAACATTCAGCATATGAATGCAGGAAGTTTTATTTTCCTTCTGATTCCAATGTAGGATAGCGTTTGAAGAAGTCTTTTGTTGCTTTTGAAACAACACCGCTGAGAGCAATCAGAGAGACACAGTTAGGAATTGCCATGAGACCGTTGAAAATATCTGCAATGGTCCAAACTTCGGAAACTGTAAGGTACGGTCCGATGAAAACTGCAATGATGTAAATAATGCGGTAAATAATTACGACTGATTTTTTGTCGCCGGCAAGATATTCACAGCAGCGTTCGCCGTAGTAGTCCCAACCGAGAATGGTTGTGAATGCAAAGAATACCAGACAAATCATGAGCAGGAACTGAACTGACTGACCGTCACCGCCAAGTACGTTTGAGAAAGCCTGGCTTGTAAGTGCAACACCCTGAAGGTTGTCGGGGTTTGTCCAAATTCCGCCGTTCATGCCGCCGATAACGATTGCAAGACCTGTCATTGTACAAATGATGATTGTATCAATGAATGTACCTGTCATGGAAACAAGACCCTGTGCAACAGGTTCCTGTACCTGAGCTGAAGAAGCTGCGATAGGTGCAGAACCGAGACCTGCTTCGTTTGAGAAGATACCGCGTGCAATACCTTTCTGCATTGAATCTGTAATCTGTTTCAGAACGAATCCCATGATACCGGCAGAAACTTCTTTCCAACCGAATGCGCTCTTGAAGATGATAACGAATGCAGTAGGAATCTTTGTTGCATTCATGATGAGAACGCTGAGTCCGAGGAATACGTAGACAACAGCCATGAAAGGAACAACAACTTCTGCAACTTTTGAAATGCGTTTAAGACCACCGATGATAACCAGTGCAGCAAAAAGTGTAACAAAAAGACCTGCAACTACAACAGAAACTGAGTATTCGCGGCCGAAAATTGTAATTGCGTTGGCAGCTGTAGGATCGAAGGCGTTCTGAACAGCTGATGTAATACCGTTGATCTGAGTGATTGTACCAATACCCATAACACCGGCCAGCAGTCCGAAAACGGCAAACAGAACGGCAAGCCACTTCCATTTGGGTCCGAGACCTTTTTCAATCGTGTAGAAAGGACCACCAAGAATGTGTCCGTCAGCTTTCTTTTCACGGTACATTACAGCGAGCATACATTCAGCATATTTTGTTGCAATTCCGAGAAGGGCAGCAATCCACATCCAGAAAAGTGCACCGGGTCCACCGGCTGCAATAGCTGTTGCAACACCGACAATGTTACCTGTACCGATTGTAGCAGAAAGAGCTGTACAAAGAGCACCGAAACTGGTTACTTCACCTTTTTCTCCGTCTGATTTGCGGAAAATGGATTTCAATGCGCGGCCCAGTTTTGTAAACTGCATACCGCGAACACGGATGGTCAGAAGAAGACCGGTGGCAAGAATAAGAACCATTGTGGGGATTCCCCAAACAATGCCGTCAATCTTGTCAAGAATCAGATCGAACGTTTCCATAATAAGCGTCCTGCGGGATTTTCAAGTCCCTTTTTAAAAAATAAGAGTCTCGCCCGTAAGATGAACCGCTTTCGGCATCATCTGTGCATCATTGCACAGGCAAGACTCTCCAAAGAGTAGAACAGTTGTAACAAATCTCTGTTCCTTGTGCCTGAGATATCACGGGTAATCCGCTTAACCCTTCGGCGCCCTGCTTACGAGGGACTCTCCAGAGAACTGATTCAATTCAACGCATGAAACAGTTGCCTTAGTTTAGCACAAGGAAAGGGAGAATTCAATGCTGATTTTTCTTTAGATGCTATTTTTCTGTGAAAAAAATCACAGGGCGGAAGAAGCAGACTGGCGATGAAGGGCAAAACTTACGGGTTGACAGGATCGAATTCTGTTTCGTAGACACCGGAAAGAACTTCGCTCAGATTGTCTATCTTGTTTTCCAGGTTGGCGGTGATTTCCGGACTGAAAAAGGACTGACCGCAGCTGAGGCATTCAAAGCAGGGAACGTGATGAAAAATCATTGTGCCGGCGGGATGCTGGACAGTGTGGGTTTTTGTGCCGGACTTCATGTTTATGTTGCATTGGGGACATTTCATGATGAAAGTATAATGATTTTTTTGAAAAACTGCGACGGGAAAACAGGTAAAGGGCGAAAAAAAACCTGTCACAGCAGTTTGCCGGACAGGTTTGCGTTAAGCATTAAGGAAAGCGGAATTATTTGAATTCAACTTTTCCATTAACATATTTCCAGGTGTCTTTTCCGGTTCCTTTGAAGATTTCTTCAAACTTGGCTTTGCTGACAGACGTATATTTTGTATTGGCATCATTGTTGCGGTAAAGTGTGTTCAAGTCTTTCTGGCTGATTCTCCAAACTTTAACATCATCCAGTCCTTTGTTTGGATTGGGGCGGCTGACATAGAAAATTGACTTGTCGTTGCTGTCTTTATCTACCTCGTAATCTGTAAAATGATTTGCAACTGAAGGTTTAGAAGCTCCTTTGGTGATTTCATAATAGGTATAGGAAGTCTGACTATCGAAAATAACTCCGTATGTTTCAGTTCCGTCATAATGGACATAGCACTTTCCATTGATAGCAGTATTAATTGCAAAAGGTGTACCACAAGAAGTGATTGCAACCAGTGCAACCAGAATCAATCCGATAACTGCATAATTTGCCAGTTTTTTCATTTTCTTATTTCCTCCAAGAAAACTGTGTTTGTCGTTTTTTGCCCACCCGGACAAATCAACAGGTCAAATGTCGGGTTTTAGAATATCAGGATCTGCAGATGTTTCGACTTCATTCACAATGTTCATTTCGCTCAACATGACAGTTTTTCTGAAGCCCGAAATTGAGTCTATTTATTGAAGTTTACACTGACAAATGGGCATAGTCAATTGAATCTCTAAAATCTCTAGAAAAATGCGAATTACATGTAATTATTGCGAAATGTTCAGGCGGGGTTTGGGGCCGGCCCCGGAGGTCCCAGGAGAATGGGGTGTGGCGAAGACCTTTTTGGGCTGAGCCCAGGGGAAAGGCTTTTCCCCTTCGAATTTCCTCCTTGAGAACCCTTATGTTTTATGTTAGAATTCGGCCATGGCTACAACTTTTGATGACAAGAAAATCATTTACACAATGGATCGTGTGTCGCGTTCATACGGCACAAAAACTGTTCTTAAAGATATCAGCATTTCTTATTACTACGGTGCAAAAATCGGTGTGCTCGGTGAAAACGGTTCCGGTAAATCTTCTCTGATGAAGATTTTTGCAGGTTTGGACACGGATTTTACAGGTGAAACCACGATTGCTCCGGGTTATTCAATCGGCTATCTGCCTCAGGAGCCTGAACTTGCTGCCGGCAAGACTGTAATGGAAATTGTAAAAGAAGGTGTTGCAGAAACTACTGCGCTTCTTGAAGAATTTGACAAAGTGAATGAGGCTTTCGGGGACCCGGATGCGGATTTTGACAAACTTTGCGCACGGCAGGCTGAAATTCAGGAAAAACTGGATGCTTTGGATGCATGGAATCTGGAAAGTCAGCTGGAGCTTGCAATGGATGCACTGCGCTGTCCGCCTTCTGATCAGGTTGTTGATGTGCTTTCCGGCGGTGAGCGGCGTCGTGTTGCTTTGTGCCGGCTTCTTCTTCAGAAACCGGACATTCTGCTTTTGGACGAACCTACAAACCATCTGGATGCGGAAACTGTTGCCTGGCTTGAACGGCATCTGCAGTCATATCCCGGAACAATCATTGCGGTAACTCATGACCGTTACTTTCTTGACAATGTTGCCGGCTGGATTCTGGAACTGGACCGGGGCGAAGGTATTCCTTACAAGGGAAATTATTCAGGCTGGCTTGAGCAGAAAGAAAACCGTCTCAAAATGGAAGAAAAGGGCGAAAGTGAACGGCAGAAGGCTCTCAAACACGAGCTTGAATGGATTCACATGGGTGCAAAGGGTCGGCAGGCCAAACACAAGGAACACATTACAAGATACGAAGAACTGCTCAATCAGTCCGGAAAGGGGCAGATCAAGGATACAAAGATTACGATTCCTGCGGGGCCGCGTTTGGGCGGGCTTGTTATTGAAGCTAAGGGGCTTACGAAGGGTTACGGAGACCGGCTGCTTTTTGACAATCTTTCTTTTACTGTGCCCGCCGGTGCTGTTGTGGGTATTGTGGGACCGAACGGTGCCGGTAAGACCACTTTGTTCCGTCTGATTGCAGATGCGGCCGGACAGACTGTGGAACGGCTTGACGGATCTGCCGGCGGAGAAAAGCCTGACAGCGGAAACATCCGTGTGGGAGAAACTGTTAAGCTTGTTTATGTTGATCAGATGCGAAGCCTTCTGGATGACAACAAGACTGTTTGGGAGCAGCTTTCTGACGGCCTGGACATTATCAAACTGGGTGCAGTTGATGAAAAAGGCCGGCCTCTAAACGGTGCGCTCCGTGAAATCAACAGCCGCGCTTACTGCAGCTGGTTCAACTTCAGCGGGCCTGACCAGAAGAAAAAAGTTGGCGTGCTTTCAGGCGGTGAGAAAAACCGTCTGAATCTTGGCATGATGCTGAAACAGGGCGGAAATGTTCTGCTTTTGGACGAGCCTACAAACGATCTGGACGTTACTACCATCCGCGCTTTGGAAGATGCAATTGAAGATTTTGCGGGCTGCGTAATGTGCGTAAGCCATGACCGCTGGTTCCTGGACCGAATCTGTACTCATATTCTGGCATTTGAGAACAACAGCGAAGTAATCTGGTTTGA
>JAKSTU010000023.1 GCA_024402435.1 Treponemataceae bacterium | reverse complement strand
GGAAAAAAAATCCGGTGCAAAGGAATGAAAAATGAGCGAACTTACAATGAAGGCACTTACAAAGGAACGTCTTGAGATAAGAAAGACGAATCCCATACGTTCAAGCGTTCTGCTTAGGCTTGTAAATGCAGTAAAGAACATCACAATCGATGAACGCCGTGAAGAAACTCCGGAAGATTTTTTGAAATCTGCAAAGAAAATGCAGTCTGAAATTCTTTCAACAATTGAAGATTACAAAAAAGGTCATGCGGATACAAGTGAACTTGAACAGGAGTTGAAAGAACTGGCTGATTTTCTCCCGACCATGCTTTCACCGGAAGCAATGATGGAAGAAGCAAAGAAAGTTGTTGATTCTCTTGCTCCGGAAGAGAGAGTTCTCAAGAATATCATGCCGAAACTCAAAGCAATTGAAGGTTTTGACATGAAAGCTGCAAAAGACATTATCGCAAAACTGATTTAAAAGAAATTGCGATGCAGTTCCGGATGCGTTGAAAGACAATCCGGGGCATTGCAAATCCCGAAAAAAAAAGGGCCAAGATTCCGAATTGATGGAATCTTGACCCGTTTTTTTTGTACTGACGTAAAACCCCATTTTCTCCCTTACAAAATCTCAAGCAGCACAGAATCGTGCGGGCCCAGGGTGTACTTTCCGTTTAGAAAGAATTGGTTGCCGAAGAAAAGATTCTTTGTCTTGCCATGATGTTTCAGGTCCAGTTCCTGTGCAAAATCTTCACAGTTGAAGGCGGCAATGACTTTTGAAGCACCGCTTTGGCGCATGAAGGCAAAAGTTGTGTTTGACACGGAAAGTTCAGTGTATGTGCCGTTCTGAAGTGCGGGTACGTTCTGCCGGATTTCTGAAAGTTTTTTTATGTGACACAGCAAAGACTGTCCGTCAATGTGCGGGGCCGCATAATCCGGGACAGGGGCAAAAGGCGGAAGTGCCGGACGCAGCTGATAATCTGAATTATGTGTCCGCTTTCCGCAGAGCCCCACTTCGCTTCCGTAATACACGGAAGGAATGCCCGGCACGGCAAAAAGCATTGTGTAAAGGGCCTTAAGGTTGTCCGGGTTTTTTACAGTGGAAGCAATCCGGTTTACATCGTGATTGTCCAGAAAATTGTAGAGCTGTTTGCCGCGGTATTTGCCTTCAGTTTCCGAAAACATTTGATTCAATGACCAGCGTACTTCAAAAAAATTCTTCTCATTGAAAGAAGACCACATTCCTTTATGAAGCTGATAATTTGTGACGCTGTGAAGCATCTGTCCGTTTACCCACTGGTTGTAATCTCCGTGAACCACTTCTCCCATAAGCCAGAAATCCGGGTCCAGTGACAAAGCAAAATCTCTGAGCCGTGCCATAAAATCAAAAGACATGACATCCGCTGCGTCCAGGCGGAGTCCGTCTATCCGGAATTCGGTAATCCATTTTTTTACGGCTGCAAAAATGTGTTCGCGCACTTCCGGATTGTCCAGATTGAATTTTACAAGATCATCGCATCCGGCCCAGTTCTGGTAAGAAAAACCGTCGCCACAGGAACTTCTGCTGTTGAAGTTGATGTTTTGGTACCAGTCTTTATACCGACTGGTAAGTAGGTTTAACTGCAAATCTTTGAAGGCAAAAAAATGCCTGCCTGAGTGATTGAAAACTGCATCCAGAACGACTTTTATCCCGTGTCTGTGGGCCGTTTCCACAAAAGTCGCAAGATCAGCGTTTGTACCAAGCCGCCTGTCAACCCAAAAATAATCAAGTGTGTCATATCCGTGGGCTGTGCTTTCAAAAAGCGGACCGATGTAGACCGCGTTGAATCCGCGTTCACGGATTCCGGGCAGTTCCTGTGTAAGTTTTTTAAGCCCGTCACCTGCACTTTGGCAAAAATCATTCTGTTTCGGGCAGTTGCAGAGCCCAAGTGGATAAATGTGATAAAAAACTGCTTTCTGTATTTCTGAATTCATATAAAATCCTGTAAACTTGTTAATTTCTGCGTGGCGATTTGAAAATCAGTTTGCAACGCCCCAGAGGAATGTCTGCACAAGCCGGTGCTGAGTTTCTCCGTCAAGTTTCATGGAGCCGGTAATATGACTGAAAACGGAAAAATTCAGTGTAGACTGAAAAATCCGTGAATACATGGATTCATATCCTCTCATGTTGCCGAAAATTTCCGAATGTTTCTGGAAAATGCGGAAGAAAAGCGCGTCAATGCGGGCTCGGTATTCAGAAAAAACAAGGCCGCTTTCCGTCTGCAGACTGGACGTGGACAAAGAATAATAAATCGTGAAAAAATCCGGGTGTTCTTCCGCAAAAGCCAGGACACTGCTGATTATTTCCGAAAGACATTGGGGAAATTCTTCGGATTCTGCAAAAGCATCGCTTACAGAGCGAAAAAGTTTTTCCCCGTAAACTGAAAAAATCTCTTTGAACAGGCCAAGTTTGTTTTCAAAATAATAGTAAAGCGTCGGTTTTGTAATCTGACACGCTTCGCAAATCTGCTGAACTCCTACAGATTCGTAGCCACGGAGCGCAAACAGAGCAATGGCACGGTTAAGAATCAGTTCTTTTTTGTCGGTTTCCATAAAATCAATATACCGAACGGTAGGTAAAAAGTCAATCAAAAAAAAATGCCGGAAAAATCAACTTGTTCCGGCTTTATTCCTTATTAACTGCGCTCATTCCGTTCAACTGTGCGTGAATGAACCGGTCTGCTTTTCAGAATGAAAACGCAGATTACAAGGGCAACCGGGAATATGCATCCGGCAAGCATTCCTCTGTGCATGTTGTTTCCGCTTGATTCCGCAATTCTTCCTACAAGGGCAGGTCCCAGCGAACCGCCCAAGTCTCCGGCCATTGCAAGCAGTGCGAACATGGCTGTTCCGCCTGAAGGAAATGTTCTTGATGAAATGCTGATTGATCCGGGCCACATGATTCCGACCGAGAAACCGCACATGATGCAGCCGGCAAGACCGATTGCGGGGCTTTCAAAAAGGGATGCCATAAGGTAACAGCACAGACACAGGATTCCGGATCCCATCATGAAGTTTTTCAAGTTCATGTGCTCACCGAATTTTCCGAAAATTGCCCGGGAAATTCCCATTGTTATGGCAAAAAGACATGGCCCTGCAAGATCGCAGACGGTTTTGGAAAGCCCCAGTGCAGATTCTGCATAGGCAGAAGCCCATTGTGCCATGGAAAGTTCAGATGCGCCTGCACAAATCATCAGAATCACGCTGATCCAGAAGACAGGCACGCCGAAAAGCTGCAGATAGGTCATGCCTTTGCCGTCTTCCGTAAGGCGTTCAATGGGGCAGGTAGCAAAGTTGAAAATGTTGTACATGGGAATGATTGCCCACAGACAGGCCAGAATCTTCCAGTTTTCAATGCCGAAAAAAATGAAGAAAACTGAAGAAATCATGATGACGCCTGCAGAACCCCAGCAGTAGAAGGAGTGGAGCAGGCTCATGGTTGCTTCTTTGTTTTCAAAAGGGCAGGCTTCGACAATGGGGCTTACAAGAACTTCAATCAGTCCGGCTCCGATGGCGTAAACTATTACGGCAATTATAATTCCCGCAAAAGGATTAGGAAAAAGATCGGGCAGAAAGGTCAGAAAAATCAGTCCCAGACCGGAAAACAGTTCAGATGCGACAACACATTTCCGGTAACCGATCCGGTCAACAAAAATTCCGCAGAGAATGTCTACCACAAGTTGTGTAAAAAAGAAGACCGTAGGCACAAGAGCAATTGTGCCCAAAGAGATTCCGTAGGTTTTGTGGAACGAAAGAAAAAGCAGCGGTGCAAAATTCGCAGTGATTGCCTGCGTAATGGAACCCAAATAACAGGCAATCAGAGTGCGGCGGTAATTTTTTGTCACTTTCGGGATTCCTCAGAGACTGATTCTGTCGATTGCTGCAAGTTCGTCGGCAGTAAATGCAGGAGCGTTTACAATTGCGCAATTTTCTGCAATCTGTTCCGGACGGGATGCACCGATAAGTACGCTTGTTACTTCTTCGTCGCGCACAACCCAGGCAAGTGCCATCTGTGCCAAACTTTGTCCGCGGGCTTTTGCAATGTCATTGAGTGCCCTGATTTTGGCAAGCTTGTCATCAGTAATGTCGCTTTCTTTAAGGAAAACTCCGCTTTTACGGGCACGGCTGTCTTCCGGAATTCCGTTGAGATATTTGTCAGTCAGCAATCCCTGTGCAAGCGGGCTGAAAGAAATGATGCCGATTCCGTTTTCTGCGGCCCAGTGTTTGAGTCCGTCCTGTTCAATGGCACGGTTGAAAATGTTGTATGAACGCTGGTTGATGATAAAAGGACATTTCAAATCCTTCAGAATTTCTGCAGCACGCTGTGTCTGTTCCTTGTTGTAATTTGAAATTCCTGCATAAAGTGCTTTTCCGCTTTTTACAATCTGGTCAAGGGCGCCCATTGTCTCTTCCAGCGGAGTGTTCGGGTCAAACCGGTGGTGATAGAAAATGTCCACATATTCAAGGCCCATGCGTTTGAGGCTCTGGTCAAGGCTTGAAATCAGGTATTTGCGTGAGCCCCAGTCTCCGTAAGGCCCTGGCCACATTTCGTAACCGGCTTTCGTAGAAATTACAAGTTCGTCACGATAGGGCATAAGGTCGTCTCGAAGGATACGGCCGAAGTTTTCTTCAGCGGATCCGGGAATGGGGCCGTAATTGTTTGCCAGGTCAAAGTGAGTGATTCCGGCGTCAAAAGCAGTTCGGCACATGGCGCGCATGTTGTCGTAATTGTCTTTGCTGCCGAAGTTGTGCCACAGTCCCAAAGAAACTTTCGGCAATTTAAGCCCGCTGGAGCCGGATTTGTGATAAGTCATTCGTGAATAACGGTTTTCATCTGCAATAAACATATTTCCTCCTGATTAAAAAAACACATTGGCGCTGAACCATGAAAAGCAAGAATATCAATAATGGGGCGGGCGCCGGTTGGGAATGTCTCCTTCCTGTGCTTCAAGCAGTTCCCGGACCTTTTCTTTGAGCACCCGGTTTTCTGCAGTCAGCCGGTCAATGGTGTTTCCCTGTTCCACCGCAATGGCCTGCAGTTTGTTCATAAAATCTTCAAGATAAGCCAACTTGATTTCTACAGAAGTCAATCGTAGATTTTCCTGATTTTCTGCTTCTTCTTTCATGGTTCAATAATAGAAGAAAAATCAAAAACATTACAAGATGGAATTTTGATTTGAATGAAGTCGGGATTTGGAATTCAAAGCTTTCATTGACAAAAGGGTATACAGGAATCATACTGATATTGGAGATTTTTGATTTTTTTCGCTCAACAATGAATAAAAAAGTGAATTTCTGCCGATAAATGTATGAACTTTTACCATTGAACAAAACGGGCGAATTTGCTGAAACAGGAGAATATATGGAACACAAGTTGAAAATCAGATTCGGAGACAGTATCCGGTTCAAAATCGGTGTGCTGGTTCTTCTTGCAATTGCAGTTCTGATGACATTTCTGGTTTTTGTGGTTACAGGCGGTGTCCGCAAGCAGATTGTTGCCAGTTACACAGAAATGGCAACGAATGTTCTTTCGGGCCGTTCCACTCAGATAGACAACTGGGTAAAAATTTACCAGAACGATATGCGCATTTATTCTGATGCGGATGTCGTAAAAACAGGTGATGACGAGCAGGTTCTTGAATGGCTGCAGCAGCATACAAATCTCCGCAATCCTGAATATGACTATATGTTCTTCTGCGATTCAGAAGGTACTTCTGTGCGCGATACAGGCCTTGTGGGAACAAAAGGTGCTCTTGTTGAACGCGGGTATTATCAGGCCATCATGAAGCAGGGTAAAGATGTTGTTGTTGATGATATGGTTCTCTCAAAAACCAGCGGACAATATGTAATTCCTGTTGCACGTGCCGCAAAAAATTCAAAAGGCAAGACATTCGGACTTTTTGTCGGAATGCTTGGAATCAACACAATTTCTGCAGAAGTTTCTTCATATACTTTGGGTGACACAGGTTATTTCTTCCTGATTGACTCTACAGGAAAAATCATTGCGCACAAAGACCCTGCAATGTTTCTGCAGGACAAGACAGTGTTCCCCGATGAACTTGTTTCTGTAATTGATTCAAAAAGAAACGGAAATGTGCAGATGAATTTTGACGGCGTTGACAGTCATGTTTTCATCAGTCCTGTTGAGGAATTAGGTTGGACAATCGGTCTTGCAGTTGCCTCCTCAGAAATTGAACAGCCTGTTGCCAGTGCAAAGGGAATCATTATTTCTTTTGCAGTTTTAATCGGTATTGTCCTTTTTATTGTTGTATTTGCTCTTATTACACGGATTT
Source organism: Treponemataceae bacterium (assembly GCA_024402435.1). Taxonomy (GTDB): domain Bacteria; phylum Spirochaetota; class Spirochaetia; order Treponematales; family Treponemataceae; genus Treponema_I. Next base: position 32,165 of record JAKSTU010000023.1, on the reverse strand, counting down.
CTAACCGTCTGCATAAAATTACAGGACTTGTAGACAATCTTTCTACCGGAGAGGCTGACCTTACAGTCCAGCTGGATAATCCTATCAGAGATGAAATTGGTGTTCTGGTTGATTCTGTAAACCGATTCCTGTCAAAGTTCCGTCAGATTATGAAGACTGTTCAGGCAAGCAAGGGCGATCTTGAGGAAATCGGCAGCCGTATGTCTCAACATGTTTCAACTTCAATTGCAACTATCGACCAGATGTCCAAAGGCATTCAGAGTGTAGACGGCCAGGTTCAGGCTCAGGCAGAAAGCATTTCAAATTCTGCTGCTGCCGTTACGGAAATTTCCCAGAACATCGAGTCTCTTGATTCAATGATCCAGGGTCAGGCTGCCAGTGTTGCCGAAGCATCTGCTGCTGTTGAAGAGATGATCGGAAATATCAGCGCCGTAGATACTTCAGTTGTAAAAATGGCTGAGGAATTCACTTACCTCGAAAAAGATACGGATGACGGTATTCGTAAGAATGCAGTTGTAAATGAGCTGATTCACAGCATTTTTGAGCAGTCTTCTTCAATGGTTGAGGCAAACACAACAATTCAGAACATTGCTGCTCAGACAAACCTGCTTGCTATGAACGCCGCAATTGAGGCAGCTCATGCAGGAGAAGCCGGACGCGGTTTCAGTGTTGTTGCCGGCGAAATCCGCAAACTGGCCGAAAATTCATCAAAGCAGTCAAACAAGATCGGCGCCGAATTGAGTACGATTCAGCAGGAAATCCAGCAGGTTGTAGAGGCTGCCGGTGAGTCTGACAAACTGTATCATTCAGTTTCTGACCGTGTTTCTTCTACCGGTCAGCTTGTAATGCAGATTCGCGGTGCAATGGAAGAACAGCAGTCCGGTTCACACCAGATTCTTGAAGCGCTGCACACAATGAATGACAGCACTGCAGAACTGCGCAATGCAGGTAACGAGATGGACAAGGGCGGAAAATTCATTATGAATGATATGAGCCATCTGACAGATTCCATGAATACTGTAAAAGGTGCTGTATCTGAGATTTCAACGGGAACAGAGTATGTAAACTCTACGACTGAAGACTTGAAGAACATGTCAGGAACTCTTGCACAGGCAATTGAAGTTATTGCAAAGAATGTTGACTTGTTCAAAGTCTGATTTTTGTACTGCTGATTTTTATTTGCTTGGATTTGGGGCTGTCCTTAAAAAAGGGACGGCCCTGTTTTTTTTAAAGCCTTTTAAAAAAGAGAAGGCAGGCTTTTGTGTGTCAGCCTGCCTTGAATCGGTTTATTGTTCTTTTGCGGCGGTAGTAGCCAGTGTATCGCAGATTTCGTTGTAGCGGTTTCCTGCATGACCTTTGACCCAGCGCCATTCAATGTTCATGTGACTTACGGCTTCGTCCAGTTCTTTCCAAAGGTCTTTGTTTTTTACCGGTTCCTTGCTGCCGGTAAGCCAGCCGTTGCTCTTCCATTTCTTGATCCAGTCCTGAATGCCGTTCTTTACATACTGACTGTCTGTAATCATTGTGACCTGTGCTCCGGCAAGGGAAGGCTCTGCCGCAACGCGTTTAAGTGCCTGAATTGTAGCCATAAGTTCCATACGGTTGTTCGTTGTGAATTTTTCGCCACCGCTCATGCGGCATTCTTTGGTGCCCGCAAGAATCACTGCACCCCATCCGCCTTTTCCGGGGTTTCCGGAGCAGGCGCCGTCAGTGTAAATCACCACTTCAGGAGCAGCTTTTTTTTTCTGATCCGTAACCGGCACGTTTGCAGTATCAGTTGCGGTGGATGCAGTTTTTACAGTGCAAGTGTTCTGCGGTTTTTCAAAAGGATAAACAATGCCCCAGGTTTTGCGGAGAGAGTCCATCTGTTCAATCAGGAACAGTGTGTCATCATGGGGATGAACCGGAGATTCGCTGAGGCCCCGGGCAATATAGCGGTGGAATTCTGCAAATTCGTATTCGTATCCGTTTACTTCAAAGGGAAAATTCAACTGCTGGCGCAAAGTTCCGTCTTTGTTGATGATGTTAACCTGCTGACCGTACCAGAATTCCGGAAGATGAATCACACCGTTTGTTCCGGCAATACGGGCGGACTTGAAATGTGTTCCGCATTCGCAGTTTATTGCCGCAGTAATTGTAGCGTTCATTCCGCCCGGAAACTGCAGGGCAATAGTATCGTACCCGTCAACACCGGTTTCTGTTTTGCGGCACAAGGACTGTACTGCTTCCGGGGCCACACTTCTGAATGTTGCATCAAGTTTGTTGAGTGATGCCTTGGCAAAAGAAAGTGAAGCCATGAGCGGATAAATTCCTACGTCCAGAAGTGCACCGCCTGCAAGGGAAGGTTCGTAAAGTCTGGAACCGGGCAGCTGCGGGCAGTCAATGCAGAAGTCAGCGTAAAAAGCGCGGACTTTTCCGATTTCACCTTGGGCAACCAGTTCCAGGGCTTTGTTGAAAGCAGGCTGGAACCGTGTCCAGACGGCTTCCATAAAAAAGCGGTTCGTGCGTTTTGCAGTTTCAAGCACCACTTTGATTTGTTCCGCATTTACGGCAGCAGGTTTTTCACACATAACGTGTTTGCCGCTTTCCATGGCGCGCACTGACAGTTCTGCGTGGCTGTCGTGAGGTGTCGCGATATAAACAGCATCGATTGTGTCGTCGTCAAAAAAATCATCATAATTGCCGTAAGCGCGGGCAAAGCCCCATTTTGCGGCAAAATCATCGGCCTTTGTCTGGCTTCGGGAAACGACGGCCTGCAGTATTGCACCGTCTGTCTGTTTTATTGCGCGGGTAACGGTATTGGCAATGTTTCCGGTTCCGATTACACCCCATCTGAGAGTTGTGCCTGTATTTTCCATTTTTTCAGTATACTCCAGTTTTTTTGCCGCGACAATGTATGCCGGCTTACGAGTGCAGTGCTGTGACGCCGGCTGGCGGCTTGGTCAACTGAGCAGTCTTTCCGTAAAAACATAAAAAAAGCCCGCCAAAGAAAATCTTCAGCAGGCTTTCAAGAGGTTCTGTTAAATTATGTGAGCGAATCAGCCCATCAGGACTTCAACACTGTGTGTTTTTCCGTCAGCAAAAGCAGGAATAACATTTCCTTCGATTGCTTTTCCGTCAACAGTAACAGATTTTACACCTTTGCAGATGTGGTCAGGGTTTGAAACCTTGATGCTGTAAGTTGCATTTCTGAACTGTCTTGTTGCAGTCATTCCGTCCCAAGCTTTCGGAATTGAAGGATCAATTCTGAGACCGTCAAAATCAGCTGCAATACCAAGAATGTACTGAGAAATTGCAACCATGTTCCAGGCAGCTGTACCTGTGAGCCAGGAGTTTTTGCCCTGACCGAAGTGATTGCCCGGTTTGCCGATGTCTGAACCTGCGTCCTTACCGCCGATCATCTGTCCGTAAACATAAGGTTCTGTCTTGTGCAGATCAGATGTTTCTTCTGTAAATGCAGGAGCGATTTCTGAGTAGTATTTGAATGCCTGGTCTCCTTCTCCGGCATAAGCTGCGGCACAGATAATCCATGCGTTGTTGTGTGTGAAGATACCGGCATTTTCTTTGTATCCGCCCGGATAGGTAGAGATTTCACCGTACTGGATGTAGTATTTGCTGAAAGCAGGATTGTTGAGGACAAGACCATGCTCTGTATTCAGGCGTTCGTCGATTGCAGCAAGTGTTTTTGCTGTTGTTCCCTGATCTTTTCCCACATCAGACATGATTGCAAATCCCTGAGGCTCAATGAAGATCTGTCCTTCTTCACATTCTTTTGAGCCCATTTTTTTGCCTTCTGCATCGTATGCGCGGAGGAACCAGTTTCCGTCCCAAGCAGATTCCATCATGTTTGCTTTCATTTTGTCGATTTCTGCCTGAGCTTTTGCGGCTTCGTCATTTTTGCCCAAATGCTGCAGAATCTCAACGTAATTGGGACCTGTGTATGTGAACAAGGCTGCAACAAATGCTGATTCTGCAACTTTTGAGTAACCGCCTTCTGCTTTGAACTTGGGATTTGTGTAAGTCTGGAAACTTTCACCGGGAGTGTCTGAGTAGCAGGACAAGTTGATACAGTCGTTCCAGTCAGCACGCATTGCAAGAGGAAGTCCGTGGGGACCGAGATTGTTTACGATGTGATAGAAAGAAACTTTAAGGTGTTCAAGCATTGTCTGGGCAACGGACATGTCGTTGTCATAAGGAACCATTTCATCAAGGATTGACCAGTCACCTGTTTCTTTGATGTATGCAGAAACTGAAAGAATCAGCCACAGAGGATCGTCTGAGAAATCGCCTCCGATATCAGCATTTCCTTTTTTGGTAAGAGGCTGATACTGGTGATAACATCCGCCGTCGGGGAACTGTGTTGATGCAATGTCAATGATTCTTTCCTTTGCGCGGTCCGGAATCTGGTGGACAAAGCCCAGAACGTCCTGGTTTGAATCACGGAATCCCATTCCGCGTCCGATTCCTGATTCGAAGTAAGAAGCGGAACGTGACAGGTTGAATGTAACCATACACTGATACTGGTTCCAGATGTTTACCATGCGGTTGACTTTTTCATCCGGTGTATTGACTGTGAGAATTCCCAGAAGTTTGTCCCAATATGCGCGGAGTTCAGCCATTCCTGCAGCAAATTTTTCAGGGGTATTGAATTTTTCAATCATTGCCTTGGCTTTGACTTTGTTGATTGTCTTGCCGTCTGCTTCGAATTTTTCTGCAACGGGCATTTCTACATAACCCAGTACAAAAACCAGAGTTTTTGTTTCACCGGGTTTGAGTGTGATTTTTTTGTAGTGAGATGCAATCGGTGCCCAACCGTCAGCAAAAGAGTCGGTTGCTTTGCCGGCGATAACAGCTTCAGGATTGTTGAAACCGTTGTAGAGACCGATGAAAGAATCTCTGTCTGTGTCATAGCCGTCAATGGAATCGTTTACTGAATAGAATGCGTAATGATCGCGGCGATCGCGGTATTCAGTCTTGTGGTAGATGACGGAACCGTCCACTTCTACGCGTCCTGTTGAGAAGTTGCGCTGGAAGTTGTTGCTGTCATCCTGTGCATCCCAAAGACACCATTCTGCAAAGGAGAAGAAGGAGAAAGTTTTTTCTGCAGTGCCTTCGTTTGTAAGGACAACCTGCTGAACTTCTCCGTCGTAATCCTGGGGAACAAAGAATGTAACTTCTGCTTTGAGGTTGTTTTTCTTTCCGGTAATGACTGTGTAGCCCATACCGTGACGGCATTCATAGGCATCAAGTTCTGTTTTTACCGGTGACCATCCGGGGTTCCAGATTGTACCGTTTTCGTTGATGTAGAAGTAACGTCCGCCCATATCAATCGGAACGTTGTTGTAACGGTAGCGTGTGATTCTGCGAAGGCGCGCATCTTTATAGAAAGAATAACCGCCGGCAGTGTTTGAAATCAGTGAGAAAAAGCCCTGTGTTCCGAGGTAGTTGATCCAGGGGTAGGGAGTTTTGGGGGTTGTGATAACGTATTCACGTTTCAGGTCGTCAAAATGTCCGAACTTCATTAATGGCCTCTGTTTATGAAGGGAAAGTGGTTAGTTGATTGAATAAATCAATTAACTAATGCTATCACAGGAACGGGCTGTTGTCAATGCAGAAAACTTGTCAGGTTTCCGGCGGCATTCCGTGATTTTTTTGACTTTTTCCAATATTATTCACAAAACCCGAAATTTAACCTATGATTCAGCTAAGGAAGAATATGAACTGTAGAAAATGCGGTGCTCCTTTGGACGCCTTTCATGAATATTGCGGAAAATGCGGTACAAAGCATTCTTTTGGGAAAAAAACGGACGGTGTGGCAGAAAAAATCCGTGAATTCGTTGAGACTGAAGATGATGGCGGATGTGGTTGCGGTGGCGGCTCCGGATATGACAGACGCGGTAACGACGGCGGATGTGACGGATGTGCCCGCGGTGCTGCAGCTGGCGGATGTCTTGATGCAATTGACGGAAGAGGTTGTTCTGACGGATGCTTCATAAAAGGATGTCTTGCGGGCGGATGTCTGGGGTCTTTGTTTGGGTGATCTGTTCCGTCCCCGGAATGACCTTTCTCGTATGGCGGTTTGTGTTTCCGGCGGATTGATTTCATGCGGACTGATTACGGCACTTGTGTTTTTTGCATTCAGGCCTGCAGACTGGATCCTGGCTCTGGTGTTCTTTTTTGTCCTGTTGGTTGAAACAATCATCTTTCAGAAACGGATTGCCCTGTCTCTGATCCGAATCTATCAGCAGTTCGCCCCGGATAAAATGCGGAAAGCCTGCAGATTTTATCCGTCCTGCTCTGTTTATATGTACATTGCAATACAAAAATACGGTACCTGGCGCGGAATTCTTCGCGGATTGAAGCGGATTTTGCGTTGCAGAATTCCCAACGGCGGAGTTGACTGGCCATAAAATTTGACTGGTTGTTCTTTCTGTGTTATGCTTTGTTCATAGCCAATTAATTTTATCATCTCTTATTGGAAGTTTACCATGCAGTTTTTTGATACTCATGCTCACATCGGGCTTATTTACGATGATCCTATTGAACAGTTGCGCGTTATTCATGCTGCCAAACAGGCACAGGTCAACCGAATCATAAGCATTTGCAACAGTCTTCACGATTTTGAGACTGTTTATGCCACACTCAAAAATACTCCGGAAATTTATCACGCAGTCGGAGTCTCTCCTTCGGAAGTAACTTCTCCCGGAAAGGATTGGGGAAAGATTGTTGAACAGTCCCTCAAACTGCCGAAAGTTGTTGCTTTGGGCGAGATCGGACTGGATTATTTCAAGAAATACGGGGACAAGCGCTCTCAGATTGAGCTTTTCATTACTCAGCTTGAAATTGCACAGATGGCGGACAAGCCTGTAATCATTCATAACCGTGAAGCAGGAAAAGACATTCTGGACATTCTTTCAGAGCGCATTCCTTCTGCCGGCGCAGTTTTCCACTGTTACTCAGAGGATGCGGCTTTTGCACGCAAAGCACTGGATCTGCCCGTGTATTTCTCTTTTGCAGGCAACCTGACATACCGTAATGCCCGCAATCTTCATGAAACAATCGGTGTGCTGCCTTTGGACCGCATTCTGGTTGAATCAGAAAGCCCCTTTATGGTTCCGGCTGAATTCCGCGGAAAACGCAACATGCCGGCTTATGTTCCTTCAACTGTACGTTTCCTTGCTGATATGCTGGAAATGGACATGGAAGAAGTTGCTGACCAGCTGTGGAAAAACAGCTGCGCTTTCTTCCGGCTGCCAGAATAATGACTCCAAGCGGTTTTTATCACCCGGTAACAGTCGGTAACCTCACGATTGACGGCAATCTGTTTTTGGCGCCGGTGGCCGGCTATTCCGACTGTGCCTTCAGAAGCATTTGCCGTGATTGCGGCGCGGATTTTGCATATACGGAAATGGTAAGTGCAGAAGCATTGAGCCGGGGTTCGGACAAAACCGCTTCTCTTATTCACCGCGCCCACAACGAGAACAAGTTTGCCGTCCAGCTTTTCGGCGGTGTGCCGGAATCCATGGAGGCGGCAGTGCAGAAAGTGCTTTCTGATGCCGGTCCTGAACTGCTTGATATAAATGCCGGCTGTCCGGTGCCCAAAATCGTAAAGAGCGGAGCCGGTTCAGCACTTACAAAAGAGCCGGCAAAACTTGCAGCCGTTGTTGAGGCCGCGGTAAAAGCTGCAGAAACTTTTGCCGCCCGGAACGGAACTGCCGTTGTGCCGGTTACCGTAAAAATCAGGTCCGGGTGGGACAGCAATACAATCACTTACAGAGAAGCGGCACAGGCTGCGGTTGATGCCGGCGCAAAAGCTGTAACAATGCATGCGCGCACAAAAGCTCAGGGATACGAGGGAAAAGCGGACTGGACTCTGCTGGCGGACCTTAAATCCCGGCTTTCTGGCATTGTGCCTGTGTTCGGTTCGGGCGATGTTTTTTCACCGGAAGATGCTCTTCGCATGTTTGAAGAAACCGGTGTGGACGGCGTAATGTTTGCACGCGGCGCCATGGGAAACCCTTTTATTTTTACACGCACAAAAGCATTGCTTACAACCGGCTCCTATGAAGAGACTGCTTCCAACGTCCGCTTTGCAACCGGAATGCACGAACTGGATCTGCTTATTGCGGAAAAAGGCGAAGAAGTTGCCTGCCGGGAAATGCGCAAACGCTTCTGCTGTTATACAAAAGGTTCAAACGGCGGTGCGGAACTGCGGCGCAAAATCGTTGCTGCATGTACTTTGGAAGATTACAGGCAGATTTTTGACGGGCTTTACTGAATCAGACTGTCTTGCGGGGTAAAGTTTCTGACAAACCGCAGACAAACCGCTGATGCTGACGGGCTGATGCCTTTTTGATATACTTGAGTTTATGAAATCTCAATCACCTTATACAGTTGTTTATTCTGACGATGACATTGTCGTCTTCAACAAAGCTTCCGGACTTCTTGTGGCTGCAGACCGTTATGACCATGATGCGCCGCGTCTGGACTATGCCGCAAAAGAACAGTTCGGCAAACTTCTGGCAGTGCACCGTATTGATAAAGATACATCGGGTCTCATTGTGTATGCCCGTAATCCCGAAGCCCACAGAATCCTTTCAATGGCCTTCCAGAAACGGCAGGTCAAGAAAACCTATCATGCACTGGTTCACGGGCGGCCTGCTTGGGACACCTTCAGACAGGACAAAGCTTTGATGCCTGACGGTGATGCCCGCCATCGCACTGTTGTGAACCGCCGCTTCGGAAAACCTGCTGTGACGGATTTTACCCTTATCGGAACCTGCGGACCTTTTTCATGGATAGAAGCACGTCCGCTTACAGGCCGAACACATCAGATCCGTGCCCATCTTGCTGATCTTGGCATTTCAATTGTCTGCGATCCTCTTTACAGCGGAAACCAGAAACCTGTAAGACTTTCGGACATCAAGCGGTCATGGCGCGGTGATGTTTACGAAGAACGGCCTCTTCTGTCGCGGCTTGCTCTTCACGCATATCAGCTTGAAATCAAACATCCGAAAACCGGTGAAAAAATGGTCTTTACGGCCCCTTACCAGAAAGACATGGACTCCCTCCGCAAGCAGCTTGCTAAACTGTTCAAGACTGATCCCATGGTTTTTGCGGAGCAGAAATCAGTAACGTCTTCCGAAAATGAACCTGAAATTGCCGGAGAAGATGAAATCCTTCAGGATGAGCAGGACTGATTCATGAAACGAGTTCTGGTTTTTTGTATTTTGCTCCTGCTGATTTTGCCGGGCTTTGTGAATCCTGCTTTTGCAGCGGATTCGCCGGTCTTTTCCGCATCAAAACTGCATTTTGAACTGGAACCTTTTGTCACTCTTGGCGCTGCTGATTTGCAGGAATTCGTGTGCTACGGCACGCTTTATCCTGAATATGCAAATGAAATCTGGAGCCGGCTTGACTGGGATTTGGATTTTTTGTCCAGAGTCGGGCTTTCCTGTGCCGGTGAGTACAGTTTTCTGCATCTTTGGGGAGATTTTTCATTCTTTTTCCCGAAATGTTCCGGAGCAGTGAACGACTTTGACTGGAGAGATAAACCGGATACGCTGAGTGATTATTCATGTCATTTTGTAGAAAAATCTTCGGGAATTACTGCAGAATTCGGTTTGGGGTTTGATGTTGCTTTCTTTTCTGACGCATTCAAAGTCATCCCTTTTGCAGGTATCGGCTACAGAAATCTTCTGCTGACCGGCAGTGACGGTTACGGATACTACAGGGACACAGAATGGGCGAAAAAAACTTTTTCAGGTGATGTTCTCTCATACAACCAGTCTGTGGCAATGGTTCGGACCGGACTTCGGCTGGAAGCGGATCTTGCGGACAAATTTACTTTGAGGCTTTCCGGCGAATGGTCTCCCTATCTGGAATGTTTGTGCGAGGACATGCATTTGTCAAATACAAAAACTTTCAAGGACTTTATTGAAGGAAAAGGCGCAATGGCTTTCAGCGGGAATATCGGGGTAAAAACTTCTGCAAAGGGTCAGCTCTGCTTCGGAATCAATTATCAGAGAATGCCGACTGTAAAAGGAGTGGCGGAAAACGGATATGATTACTTTAATTATCCCCGCACCAATTACAGCATTTGGGAAGCATCCCTTTCGTACCGCATCCGTATACTGTGAATCCGCCTGTTTTCGCAGGAAGCAACTACAAAGACCATGCTTGCCCGGTTGATTTTTTCGCCCGGCTCGGGCAGATAGCCGAACTGTTCCAAAAGCCAGCCGCCGATGGTCTCAAATTCTTCGGACACAAAATTCTGCCCCAGAAAGTTGTTCACATCGCTTGTAAGCATGTCGCCGGGCACGATGAATTCCCTGTTTTCAGTAATGCGTATCCGTTCTTCGGGCAAAAGATTCGTGGCATTGTATTCGTCGGTAATGTGTCCGAATACTGCCTGCATAACGTCATCCATTGTTACGATTCCGATCATGTCGCCCTGCTCGGCAATGACAACTGCAAAGTTTTTACGTGATTTTCTGAACTGTGTCAGCAATGTTTCAACCAGAACCGTTTCGGGTACAAAAAGCACGGGCCGCATTATGCGTTTTACCGAAAAATCAGTTTCATTGCCGTTCAGATAAAGCACATCCTTGTAATGCAGAATGCCCACAATGTTGTCTTGGTTTTCTTTGTATACGGGAATGCGTGAAAATCCGCTTGAAGAAATCACGTCTACAGTTTCTTTGTAAGTTGCGTCCAGAGGTACGGCTTTTATGAAAGAGCGGTGTGTGTAAATGTCACGCACGCGGAGATCCGTGAATTCAAAGATGCGGGTCAAAAGTTCTTTTTCGGCGCTTTCAAGAGTTCCTTCTTCACGGCCCACTTCAATAAGCATTTTCAGTTCGTCTTCCGTAATGGCCGGTGTGTCGTCTTTCCAGATTGCGTGAATCAGCTTTATGAATCCCTTGTTGATGGCGTTGAAGAACTTTACGACCGGAGACAGGATTATTTCTACGGCACGAAGTTTTGGGGCTGCTTTGAGTGCAGTTTTTTCAGGTGACTCTGCCGCCGCTGATTTAGGGAAAATTTCTCCGAAAGTAACGACTACAAGAGTCATCAGAATGGTTGAAATTGCAATTCCTTCCTGGCCCATCAGGCTGATTGCAAGAGCTGCTGCAATTGATGAAGCCGCATTGTTTGCAAGATTTGTTCCTATCAGAATCGTTGTAAGCAGTTTTGACTGGTCGTCTTTAAGGCGCACAAGGAGTTTTGTCTTGCGGTCTTTTTCTTTGCGCAGCTGGCGCATTCTGATTTTTGAAATGCTCAGAAATGCCGTTTCGGAAGATGCAAAAAAAGCGGCCAGAACAATCATCAGGACAAGGGCGAAAATGTAAAGCGCGGTTCTCATTTATCATGCCTTCCTGTCTATGTGGACGCCGGCAACCCGCCTTCCGTCCATGGAAGTTACGGTAAAGCGCCAGTTGTCTGAAAGAACCGAATCGCCGGTTTGTGGAATGCGGCCCAGTTTTTCACAGATGAATCCGCCCACAGTTTCTACATTGCGTGACACAAGCTGGATTTTGTAGCGCTCTTCAAGCTCATGAAGATGCATTGTACCCGGAACATCCCATGTGCCGAGACCGAAATCTTCCAGCGGCCCGAAAATGCGTGATGCAATGTCATCAACTGTAAGAATGCCTGCCGTTTCGGAATATTCCCCGAGAACCACGGCAATTGACTGATTTGTCTGACGGAAGATTTTCTGGATGTCGGTCATTTTTTTTGATTCGGGAATAAAAAGCGCATCCCTCATCAGTTTTTTTACGGTAACAGGTTTGTCATTTTTTTCAGGCTGGGAGGAATGAAGAAGAACGTCTTTCATGTAAAGCATTCCGCAGATGTGGTCAATGGTGTTTTCGTACACCGGGAATCTTGACCTGTGAGTGTTCCGCGAAAGTTCAATCACTTCTTCGATTGTTGCGTCTTTGTCTACGGCGATTACTGCTGTGCGGGGCTGCATTATGTCACGGGCGTCCATATCCGTGAATTTGAAGACACGGGTCATCATTGTTTTTTCTGCACTTTCCAGAATGCCTTCTTCTTCGCCCACGTCCATCAGAGTCTTTATGTCTTCTTCTGAAAAACTGATTTTTCTGCCGTTGTCCTGTATTTTCAGGATTTTCTGTGACAAACCTGTGATTTTTTCAAAAATGAAAGTGAGCGGTCTGAAAACAGTGTAAAAAACATAGATAAGGCCTGAAAAACCATAAGCCAAAGGATCGCTTCTTGTGGCCCCCAGTGATTTGGGAAGAATTTCCCCGAAAATCAGAAGCAGGACTGTAGAAGCCAGCGTGGCATATGCAACGCCCGAATTCCCGAAAAGTTCCAGAGCGATTGAAGTTAGAATGGATGTAAGTGCAATGTTTGCAATGCAGTTTCCGATCAGGATTGCGTTTATCAGCCGCTGCCGGTTGTCCAGAAGTTTTCCGACTCGGGATGCTTTTTTGTTGCGCTTTTGGCGCAAATAGCGGACACGAAGTTTGTTCACTGACAGAAATGCGCTTTCCGCTGCCGAAAAAAGCATGGAAAGCACAATCAGAAGTACTGCAATTATTATGAGAGAAATCAGGTTCTGTGCTGGAGGAGGTTCCTCTATCATCTGTTACTCTTCGTCAAAATCCATGCTCAAAGTTGCAATCAGCGCCGGAACCTCTGCTGCAATATCTGACGTAGGATCGATTTCGTAAAGCTTCAGCAGGAAATCTCTTGCTGTTGCAAAATCTGCCACGTTGTAGCACATTCCGGCTCCTAAGTAAAACAGCTGCTGTGAAAGGTCTGCGGGCATAAGAGGATGTGTTGCTGCTTCTTCTATTGTCGCTGCCATTTGTGCAGTGTCGCCTGAAGACAATGAAAGGATTGCCGTGCTGTATGCAACTGTTGCAATGTATTCCGGAACAATTCCTGACAGGTTTTCAGGATCAAGATCCGGAATCGTTTTCATAAGGTCAAGGAACTGGAAACCGTAGCTGACGGGAACTGCACGGATCAGGCGGTCAATCAGGACTGCTTTTTCCACACCTTCCGCCTTTTCCATCTGTTCGCTCAAAGCAAGCACTTCTCGTCCTGCAATGTAGGCAGAGTCAAGATTGAGCACCATCCGGTCTGTTTCTGCATACATCAGTTCTGAGTCGTCATCCGGCATATAATCAACAATGGCATAGACTTGGCCTGCTGTAGTTACTGCAATCAATGTGGGAAAATACTGCACATTGAACTGAATGGCCAGTTCCGTAAGCTTGCGTTCCTTAAGATGAGATTCGCCGTCGTTTTCGGGGATGTCAAAGGGAATGTCAAAATGAACCGGCACATAATGAACCGATGCGGCTTTCAGGAATTTTTCAGTTGCCAGGACATTGCTGAAAAAGTCAGTGCTGATTCCGTCCCAGTCATTCCCGGTGAACAGAATCAGAAGATCTTTGTCTTCTTTCTGGGCTTCTGTCAAAGCTTCGTCAAAATCTTCTTTCCATTCAATTTTGCTGTTGCACCCTGCAAAAACAAGAGAACTCAGAAGCAATGCAAATATAAGTGATCTGGCAACTTTCATTTTTTTCTTTCCTCCGAAATCAGGCGAAATAACGCACACCTGCAGCAAAAATGTTCTGACAGCGGCAGCCTTCAACGTTCTTGATCAGTTCATCAGAACTTCCGTCTGCATTTGCACCGACTGTACGTTCGTTGTGTCCCATTTTTCCGAGAACGCGTCCGTCAGGGCTGGTCATTCCTTCAATGGCATACATTGAACCGTTGGGATTGTCAGGTTCTGTCATCACAGGAATTCCGTTTTCGTCAACGTACTGTGTAAAAATCTGTCCGTTTGCAAACAGTTTTTTTGCAAGTTCTTCTTCTATTACAACACGGCCTTCTCCGTGTGAGATTGCAACCATGTGTGTGGCATTTTCAAGCACTGTGCTGTCCAAAGCCCATGGACTTGCTGCACTGACCATGCGTGTGCGTGCCATGCGGCTGATGTGGCGTCCGATTCTGTTGTATGTCAGAGTCGGCATTTCTTCAGACGGAGCAAGGATTTTGCCGTAGGGAACCAGACCTGTTTTGATCAGTGCCTGGAAACCGTTGCAGATACCCAGAACCAGACCTTTGCGGCCTTCAAGAAGTTCCATTACACCGTCACTGATGCGGCTGTTGCGCAGAACGTTCGCAATGAATTTTCCTGAACCGTCGGGTTCGTCACCGGCTGAGAAACCGCCTGACAGCGCAAGAATCTGGGCTGTCTTAAGATGTTCTTCCAGCTGGACAAGGCTTTCTGCCAATGCTTCCGGAGTGTTGTTGCGGAAAACCAGAATTTCCGGCTGTGCACCTGCAAGATAGAATGCACGGGCCATGTCGAATTCGCAGTTTGTACCGGGGAACACAGGAAGCAGAACTTTCGGCCGGACAGAAGTTTTTGCAGTGTATGTTCCGCCCCGCTTCTGTGCCAAAGATTCATGTTCCTTGAGCGCAAACTCAGGAAGTTTTTCTGCTTTTGCAGTGTCGTCGCTTCCTGCGGTTACGGGCGGGAATACTTTTGCAAGGGGTGTTTCCCATGCTGCAAGTGCTTCTTCCAGTGAAATTTCAGCTTTCTTTACGCGCAGAACACGGTCTTCTGTTGTTGTTCCTGCAACAAAGCATCTGCTTTGTACGGCTGCAAAAGCCTCCATGATTTTTTCCGCATCTTCGGCAGCAACTTCAAGGAGCAGCGATCCGTACAGCGGCAGGAACAGAAGCCAGCTGGAACATGTTTTGCCCTGTGCCAGAAGAACTCCGCTCTGTGTCGGGAATGAATCACGCAGATTGTCATAAAAACTCTGGTCAAAATCAAAACCGATTTTGTTTCCGAAAGCCATTTTTGTAACTGCTTCGGCAACACCGCCGGCACTGACCGGATATGCTGCACGGACAAGGCCCTGCTGTGTCAGCTTGTACAATTCTGCAGCAGTTTTCTTAAAATAATCATAATTTACGGTCAAATCTTCATTGAAAAGTGAAGGCAGGAACAGAACTTTGCTGCCTTTTTTCTTGAATGCACCGCTTACGATTTTGGGAGCTTTTTCTGTTGTAACTGCAAAAGAAACCAATGTGGGAGGAACTTTCAGATCATCGAAAGTACCGCTCATGCTGTCTTTTCCGCCGATGCTGGCAGTTTCCATCTTCATCTGTGCGCTCAGTGCGCCGAGAAGAGCCGCTACGGGTTCTCCCCATGCTTCTTTGCTTGATGTGCGCTCGAAATATTCCTGGAATGTAAGGCGGCAGCTTGAAGGATCTGCTCCGAAAGCAGAAATTTTTGCCAAAGATGAAAGAACTGCAGTCTGTGCACCGTGATAGGGTGACCACTGTGCAACACGGGGATCATAACCGTAGGTCATTACGCTGGCAGTCTGTGTTTCATAAGGCGGAAGAACCGGAATCTTTGCAACACATCCGTTTTCTGCGGTACCCTGATATTTTCCGCCCATGGGATACACAACAGTTGCTGAGCCGATGGAGCCGTCAAAACGCTCTCCAAGTCCGCGCTGTGAACAGACGGCCAGGTCTTTCAGGTTTGTAAGCCATGCGTTTCTGAGCTTTGCTCCTTTTGGTGCACCGGCTTCTCCGCAGCAGCAGTCCTGTGAAAGAACTTCTGCAGTTGATGCCAAAGGTGAACAGAGGGGGGAATCTTCTTTTGCAACGGCTGCGATTGTTGCGCTTGCATTTTTTGAAGCACCTGCCGTGTCAAGGAATGCACGGTCAATGTCAACAATTGTTTTTCCGCGCCATTTCATTACAAGGCGGTTTGTGTCGGTAACTTCTGCAATCTGGACAGCATTCAGGTTTTCGTCGGCAGCTGCTTTGATCAGTGCCGGCGCATCTTTTGCACGTACCACAATGGCCATGCGTTCCTGGCTTTCTGAAATTGCAAGTTCCGTACCGTTGAGGCCTTCATATTTTTTTGGAACTGCGTCAAGGTTGATTTCAAGACCGGGCGCCAGTTCTCCGACAGCAACAGAAACACCGCCGGCACCAAAGTCGTTGCAGCGGCGGATCATGGAACTGACTTCGCGGTTGCGGAAAAGACGCTGAATCTTGCGCTCTTCAACTGCGTTTCCTTTCTGGACTTCTGCAGCTGCTGTGGAAACTGATTTTACGTTGTGGGCTTTTGAAGAACCTGTTGCACCGCCGATTCCGTCACGGCCTGTTCCGCCGCCTACCAGAATTACAACGTCTCCTGCATCCGGGACTTCGCGTTTTACCACTTCCTGAGGAACTGCGGCAATTACAGCGCCCAATTCCATGCGTTTTGCTTCAAAACCGGGATGATAAACTTCGGCAACCTGACCAGTTGTAAGACCGATCTGGTTTCCGTATGAACTGAATCCCTGTGCGGCTTCGCGGGTAAGTTTGAGCTGGGGCAGTTTTCCTTCACGTGTTCTGCTCAAAGGAACTGTAGGATCTGCAGCACCGGTTACGCGAAGTGACTGGTAAACCCATGCACGGCCGCTGAGCGGGTCACGGATTGCACCGCCGATACAAGTTGCGGCACCACCGAAGGGTTCGATTTCTGTAGGATGATTGTGAGTTTCGTTCTTGAACTGAAGCAGCCAGCGCTGTGTCTCGGTTTTTCCGCTTTTTTTGTCAGAAGAACTGCAGTCAGCAACGTCAACGTCTATATAAATTGAACAGGCATTGATTTCTTCAGAAAGTTCAATGTCATCAAGTTTGCCCTTTTTCTTGAGGATTTTGGCACCGATGCAGGCCATGTCCATAAGTGTAAGAGGTTTGTAGGAAGCGCTTGATCTGTCGCAGCGGTCTCCGTACATTTCTTTGCGGATCTGGCGGTATTCGTCAAGGCTTGCTTTGATTGCACCTGTAAGTGCACTGTCTTCTATTGTAATGTCGTCAAGTTCCGTATTGAAAGTCGTATGGCGGCAGTGGTCAGACCAGTATGTGTCCAGAACCCGGACTTCGGTTTCCGTAGGATCGCGTCCTTCTTTCTGGAAATATGCCTGAAGAAAGGCAAGGTCCGCATTGTCCATGGCCAGACCCATTTTTACGCGGAGCTGGTCAAGAGCAGCGCTGTCAAAGCCCAGGAATCCTTCCATTACAGGAATGTCTCCGGGAACGGCAGACTGCATTTTGAGTGTTTCCGGTTTTTCTGCGGCTGCAAGGCGGGAATCAACAGGATTGATCAGATATCTGCGGATTTTTTCTGCATCGTCGGGAGTAACGTCTCCGTGAAGAACAACCATTTTTGCACAGCGGACTTTTGCCTCGCTTCCCTGTGCGGAAAGCAGCAGTGAAAGACACTGGTCTGCACTGTCAGCCCGCTGATCGTACTGACCGGGCAGATACTCCCAGACAATGATCGTATCTTTTTCATCAAGTGGAATGTGTTCAAGCCAGCAGATGTCGCTCTGAGGCTCTGAAAAGATGCGCTGTGAAGCAAGCTTTGCGTCTTCATCGCTGATGTTTTCAATGTCATAACGATTCAAATAGCGGATTGAAGAAACGCTTTGAATTCCCAAAAAGCCCTGAATGTCTGCCAGATAGCGGCGGGCTTCATTATCAAAACCAGGTTTTCTTTCTGTGTAGATGCGGTACATTCCGTCATTATAGTGATTTGAAGGCTTATATACAATAATGGGATTTTTGTCAGGGTGTTTTCGGTATTGTCTTAAAAAAAAAGGTAAGGTATACTTCCACAAACTTTTTATTGAGGAAAGTAGTGGCTCAAAAAAACGGATACCGGCGCGGCAAGCACAGAGTACCTTTGGCAATTCTCGGTTTTATCGGAAAATTTTTTAAAGGAATCGGGCATTTTTTCGTTGCCATAATAAAATTCTGCGACCGCAAACTTACAATAATGATTGTTCCTCATTCTCAGAGTAAAGTGGTCAACTTTCAGACGAACATTTTTTCTCTGACATTGGGAATTGTCCTTGTTGTGGGCATTGTTACTTCCTTCTTCTTCATCAATGTCAAAAGTGCGGCTTCTCAGGCTGAAATTACACGCCTTATGGAAGAAAACCGGCAGACTCTGGCAAGTCTTGATGAACTCCGTACTGAAAACAATCATCTTCTTCAGACTGCAAAGACTTTTCAGGAAGCGCTCAACGAATCCCTTGCTCTCATGGGAATTGGCCAGTCTGTCTCAAACCAGAGTTCCGTACAGAGCGGAGATTTGTCTTCTCTTTTTGACATTCAGGATTTTACTCAGGGAACTGTCCGCGAAACTGCCGACATCAGACAGCTGACCACTTATCTTGAAGGAACCGTTCAGCCGATTGCCCAGCTGGGACGCATGTTCGAAGCCCAGGGTGAAATTTTCTCCGACATTCCTTCAATCTGGCCCTTGCGGGGCGGTGTAGGTCATATTTCCATGCTTTTCGGTCAGAACGAACATCCCATTACAGGAAAATGGTACATCCACAAGGGACTGGACTTTTCCACATGGCGAAGCGGAGACCCGATCATTGCCACTGCAAACGGCCGCGTCGTAACCGTAACTTATGACGAAAGTTTCGGAAATTACGTAATCATCCAGCACAAATACGGATACTACACCCGTTATGCACATATGAATTCTTCCACCGTAAAACGCGGACAGACGGTTTCTCAGGGTGACGTAATCGGCTATTTGGGAGACACCGGTGTTGCAACCGGCGCCCACTTGCATTATGAAGTTCATATCGGTTCAGAGGTTGTTGACCCCATGAACTACATCAACATCAAACTGACCCAATAGTTGAGGACAGATCAATGGCGATTTTTACCGACGATATTTCCATAAATACAATAATCGGCCCCGAAGCGTTCATTTCAGGTGATCTGCGCATTGCAGGCTTTGTCCGTGTTGACGGGGACATTGACGGTAACCTTGAGACCACAGGACGGATCATTATCGGCGAAAAGGCCCGCATACGCGGAAATGTTACTGCATTGGCGGCGATTGTCGGCGGAATAATTGAAGGCGATGTCTATGCGCCTGAGAGCATAAAGCTTATGGCTTCGTCCTCAGTAATGGGCGATGTAATGACAAAGAAGCTGAATCTTGAGACAAACTGCATTCTGCACGGACAGTGCATCAATATTTCTGATGATCAGGAATTTGAGGATGCTGTTGAGAAACTCAAGGATTTTAAGGCAGTGCGTTCAAAGGCCATTATTACCGGGACGGCAAACTAACTTAATATGATTCAGTCGCTGCCTCCGGATTATGCCAATTTTGCTGCAAATTACGCAGCTGCAAACGAAGCAAAGAAAAATCAGAACCGCACGGAAAAAACGAAAACGCTTAAAACGCGTTTTACGGACATGCTCAAAAAGTCGGAACCTGAACTGGAAGCTCAGGAGGGCATGCCGCCGGAAATTGCGGGAATGTCGGAAGATGATGCGGTTGCATACCTTTTGGATCAGACTACGATGGCCGGCGACGAACTGCGTCATGCTCCCACTGCAGAACAGTTTGCGGCTTACCGGCAGAAAGTTTCCCAGTTCCTGAAATTTGTAGAAAGCCGCTCTTATGATGTAGAAGAAGTGATAATCAGTCCGACTGCACGGCGGCCAAGGGGCAAAAAGCAGTATGTAATCAGACTGGTGAATGAAAAACTTGAGGAACTGGCCCGGGATGTTCTGCTCAATCAGGCGGACCAGCTGAAGATGCTTTCCAAACTGGATGAAATCAACGGGCTTTTGGTGGATTTGACTTCCTAACTCTCTGTTTTTCATGATAGAATGGTTTTGACTGAGTGATTTTTATCGGCCGTGTTCGGATACGGCTTTGAGGATATAGTTATGAGTGATGTTTTTGAAAACGATATAGACAAATATTCTTCTCAGGAGGATTTGTCCTCTCTTGAAGACGATGCAGATGAAGAACTTGATGAAAGCAGCTTTGTCTTTCCGTCTCCTTTGTACCGGCTTAAACTTGAGTATTCAAGTGAAGGCGTTTATGCCACGGTCAACGGGAACCAGGAATTCCGCGGCGGGGATCAGGTAATAATTCCGACCCGTTACGGAAAGGATCTGGCGCTTGTAATGGGCAAAGTAAACTGTCCGGTGGGAATCCGGCCTTCTGACGTAATCACCATTGAGCGCAAAGCTTCTGCTGAGGATCTTGCAAAAGCCGAAGATTTCCGTCAGAAGGAGAAAGAAGCATTCAAGGTTTTTCAGGAAAAAGTTGCTGACCACAAGCTGGACATGAAGCTGATTGCCACACACTATCTGCTTGAAGAACCCAAAGTTCTGTTCTTTTTCAGTGCGGAAAACCGTGTGGACTTCCGCGAACTGGTAAAAGACCTTGTTTCGGTTTTCAAAATGCGTATCGAGCTGCGTCAGATCGGGGTGCGTGACGAATCAAGGATTACAGGCGGCTTGGGCGTGTGCGGCCGTCCTTATTGCTGCCATTCGGTTTCCGACAAACTCAAGCCGGTTTCAATCCGTATGGCAAAAGATCAGAATCTGTCTCTCAATTCCATGAAGATTTCCGGACAGTGCGGACGTCTTCTGTGCTGCCTTTCCTATGAACACGAATGGTATTCTGAAGCGCGCAAAAACCTTCCCAATGAAGGAGTCCGCATTTACTACGACGGAACCAACTTCCGAATCACAGAAGTGAATCCTTTGTCAAAAATGGTGAAAATGTCCGGAGAAGACGGCCGCCTGCTTGAAATTGCAGTTTCGCGCTTCAAGCACAAGGACGGCCGCTGGCATATAGACTGATTTTTTCAGGAAAGAATTGCAAGAAGGTAAGGGCTTTCGGGCAGGAGGGGATTTTTTGCGTAATCAGCGAAAAACTCTACGCTTGTAAAGCCCGCTTCTTTTGAAAAGCTTTCAATCTCATTTTTTGTAAGCGGAAAGACCGCAACATCTTTCAGAACCGGAAGCGGCTTTGTTCCGCTGTGGTCCAGAGTCTGTGTCATGAGTCCTTCGCCGGATTCCTGCATTTCAATGCTTGTATCAAGCCGAACTCTTATGCTTTCACGCACAGGCAGCCTTATGGTGCCGTGTTCAGGGACGCTGCTGAAGTTGGGAATCTGCAGAAGAACGTGTCCCTCGTCAGCAAGAAGGCTTTTGCAGTCGTAGAAGAATTTGCGCATCAGTGTTCTGTCGTGGACAAACAGGAGTTTGTCGTTGAGGCAGGAAATTACGTTGTAGAACTTTTTCCCCAAAAAACGGGTCATCTCGATTGTTGACATCTGGAAAAACCGGATTGCAGTGTTGGGCATGCGTCTTCGTCTGCTGGCGGTTTCAATCATTTCCTTGGAAGTTTCGATTCCGGTAACATCATGACCGGCTCTTGCAAGCTGGTGTTCAAAAAATCCTGTTGAACATCCTACCCGAAGTATCCGGGCCGGCATTCTTTCTCCGATCAGTTCTGAAAACAACTTTTTTTGATCTTCACTTACAGGGTACAATTCATCATAGTATTCTATTATGTTATGTATATAATCCATAGAATTCAGTATAAGAGTATTCTTTGTTTTTTGCAATTTTCTTGTGAAGGCTTTTTTGCTGAAATTTAGAATTGTTCTAATTTTTTCAGTTGATTTTTCTCCCCTTTGGGAGTATAGTAAGATAAACAGGGTTGGAGATACCGTTCTGTGTTACGGAACGATAATTTACCAAATACATTCGGAAGATTTTTTTCAGGCTGCCGAGGCCACAGAGAAATCTAGAAATTTTCAAGAGGTTTTACAAATGATCCAGAAAGAAGAATGGAACGGATTTGAAGGTCGCAAATGGCGTGATGAAGTTGACGTCCGCGACTTTATCCAGAACAACTACACACCCTACGACGGTGATTCAAGCTTCTTGGCAGGTCCTACAGAAGCAACACAGAAACTTTTCGACGAACTGCTGAAACTGCAGCGCGCTGAACACACAAAAAAAGCAGTCGGTCTTGACGGAAAAGAACGCTCCGGTGTTCTTGACATGGACACAGACATTGTAACCGGAATCAACGCACACAAACCCGGTTATATTTCAGAAGAACTCAAAGACCTGGAACAGGTTGTAGGTCTTCAGACAGACAAACCCCTCAAAAGAGCTTTCATGCCTTTTGGTGGAATCAAAATGGCCGAGCAGTCAACACAGATGTACGGCTATGAATCAAACAAAGAACTCCACAAAATCTTTACAGAGTACCACAAAACACACTCAGATGCTGTTTTTGATGTTTACACTCCCGAGATTCGTGCAGCCCGCAAAGCTCACATCCTGACAGGTCTGCCGGACACATACGGACGCGGACGCATCGTAGGTGACTACCGCCGTGTTGCTCTGTACGGTATTGACTACCTTATCGAGCAGAAACAGAAAGATTTTGCAAACATCGGTGACGGAACAATGACAGACGAAGTAATCCGTCTGCGTGAAGAAGTTGCTGAGCAGATCAAATGCCTGAAAGCAATGAAAGTTATGGCTGCTTCTTACGGCTTTGACATTTCAAAACCTGCAAAGACAGCAAAAGAAGCTTTCCAGTGGCTGTACTTCGGTTATCTGGCTGCAATCAAAACACAGAACGGTGCTGCAATGTCAGTCGGCCGTATCTCAACATTCCTTGACATCTACATTGAACGCGATATCAAGAACGGTGTTCTGACAGAAGAGAAAGCTCAGGAACTGGTTGACCACATGATCATGAAGTTCCGCATGGTACGCTTTGCACGTATCGACTCTTACAACCAGCTGTTCTCCGGTGACCCCATCTGGGCAACAATCGAAGTTGCCGGTCTGGGAATCGACGGACGCCACATGGTTACAAAGAACGACTACCGCATCCTGCACACACTTGAAAACCTGTCACCCGCTCCGGAGCCAAACCTGACAGTTCTGTACTCACAGAGACTGCCCAAAGCATTCCGCAAATATGCATCATTTATTTCTGTTACAACATCATCAATCCAGTATGAGAACGATAACCTGATGCGCCCGATCTGGGGTGATGACTATTCAATCTGCTGCTGTGTTTCTGCAACACAGACAGGTAAAGAACTCCAGTTCTTCGGTGCTCGCGCCAACCTGGCAAAAGCTCTTCTGTACGCCATCAACGGTGGTAAAGACGAAGGTTGCGGACTTACACCTTATGTTCAGGTAGGACCTTCAATCACACCTATTACTTCTGAATATCTTGATTACGATGAAGTAATGAAAAAATACGACATCATGCTTGAGTGGCTGGCAGGTCTGTATGTAAATACACTGAACGCAATCCACTACATGCACGACAAATACTACTACGAAGCAGCTGAGCTGGCTCTTATGGACACCAACGCTCGCCGCACATTCGCAACTGGTATTGCCGGTTTCAGCCACGTTGTTGACTCACTTTCTGCAATCAAATATGCAAAAGTTAAAGTTATCCGCGATGAAAAAGGTCTTGCAAAAGAATTCGTACCGGAAGGCGACTTCCCCCGTTATGGTAACGATGATGACCGCGCAGACGACATTGCAGTATGGTTGCTCAAGAACTTCATGACAAAGATCCGCAAGCACCACACATACCGCGATGCAGAACCTACTTGTTCAATCCTGACAATTACTTCAAACGTTGTTTACGGAAAAGCAACAGGTGCTCTGCCTAACGGACGCCCTGCAGGTGCTCCTTTCTCACCCGGTGCTAACCCCGCTTACGGTGCAGAAAAGAACGGTCTGCTTGCTTCATTGAACTCTGTAGCAAAAGTACCTTACGAGTACGCTCTGGACGGTATTTCCAATACACAGACAATGAACCCTGCAGCTCTGGGACACAACGACGAAGAACGTGCAGAAAAACTGGTTACAATCCTTGACGGTTACTTCTCACAGGATGCACACCACCTGAACGTTAACGTATTCGGTGTTGACAAACTGAAAGACTGCCAGGCTCATCCTGACAAACCTGAATATGCAAACTTTACAGTTCGTGTTTCAGGATATGCAGTACGCTTCATCAACCTGACAAAAGAACAGCAGGACGATGTTATTGCTCGTACTTGCCACGAGCAGATGTAATTGAACGACACTGCTGAAAAGTGCCTTGAAGCGGAAGTTTCAGGGCACTGAGTCATCAATTGCAGATGAAAAAGCCGTTGTTTGGGAAAACTCAGACAACGGCTTTTTTTTTGTGCTTTGCAGAAAGTGCGGATTTGATCGGGACCGGTGCGGTTTCGGAGAACGGGCTCGGCATCGGAGTGCGGGGCTTATTCTTCCCAGAACAGGTCGTTCAGTGTTACGCCCAAAACTTTGCACAAAGCAATGCACAGATTGATCGTAGGATTATAATCACCTTTTTCTATTGCATTGATTGTCTGTCTTGAAACATCAACTGCCTTTGCAAGATCTTCCTGAGACATGTCTTTTAATGCACGTGCAGCTTTTAATTTAAGATTCTTCATTATTCTTCCTGTGCGTCCAGTTTTGCCTGTCTTCTATCATATAATGTTTTTGCAGCAAGATTAATCAGGACGACAATCAATAATACAGTTTCTGTGATGGAAAGGACCAGGCTGTCGACAATTCCTTTTCTGATGTAACCCAATGAGGTGTAAAAAATCAGGAAAAGCCAGAGGCACAGCACTATGATCCATTTTTTCTTTGTCCACATTTTTGTGAAAAGGGCGTCTTTCCAGATTCCGCATAATGTATAAGTCATTCCGCCGAAAAGGATTGAAACGAGAAACATTATGTTCAGATTGACCGGAAGTTTTAATCTTGTAGCTGCCAGATAACTTACGCCGTTGATGAACATCATTGTGTAGAAACTGTAGTTTCCGCACCGGCCGTTGACGATTTTCTGACGTTCATCGGCGCCGCCGTCATTTGTCTTCTTTTCCCAGAACAGGGCCCAGATGGTTACGCCAAGACAAACCAAAACACTTGCACAAAAAACAACAATATTTGACATACGAATCTCCTGTTGCAGGAAGCGGTGTACAGATCCCGGGAGTTGTTGCCGCTTCCTTATGAACTTTAACCTGATTATATATATAAATGACTAAAAGTCAAGTAAATTTGACAAAAAGAGTGTTAAAGTTTATGAAATGGAAGATGGGGGACAGGGTGAAGTATTGTGCGACATTGCGAAGTTTTGTGCGCCACGGCAGAACATGTCAGGACAATGCGAAGTATTGTGCGCCACGGCGGGAACCGGCAGGAAAAATCAGTGTTGTCTGCTGAAAAGTTTCGGAAGCCAGGTGGAATTTGACATCACCATGTGAATCTTGTTAAATTCTTTAAGGTTTGAAAAATGAAAAAATATTTATCGGTTTTTATTCTGCTGCTGGTTATTTTTGGAATGTCTGCGGAGTCAATTATGACAAACGGTTTTGTTTCGGTTTCTATGGACGAAGGTCTTTTCCTCATGAAAAATGACGGCAATTTTGTTCTGCTGGATGTGCGTCGGGATGATGAATATAAAAGCGGTCACATTCCGGGTGCAGTTCTTCACACGAATGAAATGATGACAAAAGAGAATACGGAATCTCTGCTGGGTGATAAAAATCAGCATATTTACGTTTATTGCAGAAGCGGGCGCCGTTCAAAAGAGGCAAGTCAGAAACTCGCAGCCTACGGTTATACGAATGTTGTGGAAATCGGCGGAATTCTTGATTATGCCGGAACTTTGGAACGATAATCGGCCGCAAGGTGAGCAGATTTTATGGTGATAAGAAAAGCTTTGCATGGAGACGGCCCGCGGTGTCTTGAAATTTACAACGGCGTGTGCGACTGGGAAAGTGAAAACACGGTTCTTACGGCCTGGGACAAAAACTTTTATCCAACAATGGAAACAGTTTCTTCCGCACTTTCCCGAGATGACCTGTACGTTATGGAAGATGAACTTGCGCCTTTCGGAAAAAGGATTGTTGCCTGCGGAATAATCAATCAGATTCAGCCGGATTTTTACAAAGCCTATGATTGGGCCGTGCCAGCCTCAGAAAAAGAAGTCCTTGTTCTGCACACTTTTGCAGTGGATGCAAAGTGCAGGGCTCGCGGTTATGGCCGCTCATTCATGGGTTTTTATGAAGATTTGGCGCGTGAAAAAGGCTGCAAAACGTTGCGCATAGACACAACGCTCACAAATCTTCCTGCTCAAAGCCTGTACAAGAAACTTGGTTTTTCAGTTTCGGGCCAGTTTGAATGCGACCCCAACGGAATCGGCCACAACATCATACTTTTGGGCTTGGAAAAACGGGTTTAGGGTCTTTTTCGGAAAGGGAACTTGCGAGACAAGCAAGCAGTTTCTGATCACTTGGTGTAAGTTTTGGATAAGCTTCTATTATACTGAGCAGATTTCCTGTATATTCGGACTTTTTGAAATTCACATCAGCACCGGTAACTAAATATTCTACAGATGTATTCAATGCTTTTGCTATTTTGCAGGCATAATCGGCAGGTGGAATTGATTCACGGGAATTCAGGTAATTTTCAATGGATCGATGGGAAATGCCTGTCAGATATGCTAATTCTTTCATTGTCATGTCCTGATATTCTAGCAATTCTTTTAGATTTTCTTTAAATGTCTTCCCCATAATCGGTATTGTACTTCAATTGACGTGTTGCTTTGCTTTACAACACGCAAAGTGTGTGTTATGATTTTTTAGATATACGCAAAATGCGTGTAAAGGATGAATAAAAGGGGAGCTTAATTATGTCAGAAGAGTTCAAAAATCCATTTGCTAAGTCAAATAATCTTTTGGCGCAAATACGTAAGAATCAGGAAGAGCAAAACAGGATAATTGAAGAAGAGAAAAAACGTGCGGAAATTGAAGAACAACAAAGAATAACCGAAATAAAAAATCAAAGGACTTTAGTAGTTTCTTCAAGAGTAGATAGTCTGGTTGAAAAGATGAAAACTGCATTGGACAGAGGGGACGGTGTATCTGAATTATCGAGATTGGAAGAAGAATTTGAGTCCATAAATAAAGAAGATGTGTTCTTTGAACAAATTGAGGCATATCCTAATGCGAAAGATTTGTACACCAAGGTTTACTCTAAAAGGGCTCATTTGGAAAGAGAAGAACAAAAAGCTAAAGAGAGAAAAATAAAAAACAAAAAAGCAATAGTGTGGATTCTTGCATTTGCCATTGCTATTGTTTTAGGTATTTTGCTAAGAATTGTCATGGTAAATGTAGATGCCGAGAATGTTGCTAACATTGTCAAAGGGATTTTCGCATTAATTGGATTAGTTGCTGGTTTTGCGGGTGGTTTTGTTGGTGCAATTGTTGGTGGTTTAATTGGTTTGGGACTTGGATATCTTATTGCCTGGCTTATTACTTCTTTGATGGGAACTGTAGTTGTTACAATCATTCTTTGCGTTGTTGCAGGAATAGTAGCAAATAAGATTCAAGAAAAAATCTTCTGAAATAAAGATCCACGAGGAAGTTAAATAGGGGTAAACATGAAAATCTGTCCAAAATGCAAAAATCTATATGAAAACGGAAACTTCTGTGAAAGTTGTGAGAATGAAGACGGAAGTCCGGTAGAACTTGAAGAAGAAAAAGTAAAATGTCCCCGGTGCGGAAGAGGGTACAATAGAGGGACAAAGTTCTGCTCAGAATGCGGCGTAAAGCTTGGAGCAGGCGGAAATTCTTCCAACGGCAGCGGAATCTCCATGGGGGACAAGAACGTAATTGCCGGCGATGTAATAGGGCATAAAGAAAACTACAGCGTAAGCGGAAATGCAACAATCATTCATAACGAGGATGAAACAAAGAAAACCGCAAAATGCCATATCTGCGGAAGCATTGTGCAGAAAATACACGGATATGACTGTCCCGACTGCGGAGAGTTTACATGTGAAGATTGTTTTGACAAAAAACATGGAATCTGCAGGAACTGTGAAGAAAACAAGATAAAAAGAAACGAAGAAAACTACAGATCAAAGGTAATTGAGTTTCTTTCAGATGACAACAGAATTGATGCTGATGAATTCAAGGTATTGCAGGAATACCAGAAACAGTACGAACTGAGTGATTTCAGGGCAATGGAAATTCAGGATGAAGTAAAGAATAATTCCAGAGGAAATATAGAGTTTTCAACATTTGAAAAGTTGAACTTTGAAAAGGCTGAAGAACTTTTCTATGAGGAAGGGAATTCTGGAGAAGCCCTTGCTTTACTAGAACCGATTTATAAGTCACATCCGAAAGATGAAAAAGTGGTGTCTTTATATCTTCCAGTTCTTGTAAACCAGGATAAAGAAAGAGCAAAAAAGATAATCAGTGAAATTAAAACAGACGAAGCCGCAGTATATCTTGCAGCCATAGAAATCGCAATTCAGGAAAGAGATATGGACACAGCAGAACGCCGCCTTCTGGAAGCAGAAAAAATCTGGCCAGAAAGTGTTCTGGTGAAATGTCACAAGGCCCTGTATATGCTGGCGCTTTATGAACAGTTTGAATCTGATGAATGGCTGGAGAAGGCGGTTGAGCAAAGCCAGAATTTAGGTAACCCGACAAGCAAACTGGAACTTAGCTGGCAGGTGAAAGTTCAGTGTATGGTCAGTGAAACTTGTGGGGAAGAAGCGCTTTCTTTGGACAGGGATTTTTGCAGAAATAATCAGTTGTATTATGGGTTTTTGAAAAAGGATCTTTTTTTGAAGGAAGAACTTTTTGAAAAGAAGGAATCCTCTGTAGAGATGGTATTGGTAGAAGGAGGCACTATAGATGCGGGGTCTTCTTATATTACAGTACAATCATTTATGATCGGGAAATATCCTGTTACTCAGAAAGAATGGGTAGAAATTATGGGGAAAAGCCCTTTTGAATATAGAAAAGAAGGGGAAAGAAGACCGGCCGTGAATGTGAACTGGTTTGATGCAATAGAGTTCTGTAATAAATTGAGTGAGAAGGATGGGCTCATTCCCGCATATAGAATCACGATTGCCGAAAGAGAAGTTGGTGAGGATGATGGGTATGACCATATTAAAGCTGCTGAAATTGAAGAAAATGAATTTGCCAACGGTTACAGACTTCCAACCTGTGACGAATGGGAATTTGCCGCAAGGGGTGGAACTAAAACCCATGAATATACCTATTCAGGAAGTGATGATTTGAACGAGGTTGCTTGGTGGAAGGGTAATTCGAAGAATAGACCGCATGATGTTGGAACTAAGAAGCCTAATGAGTTGGAAATTTATGATATGACTGGAAATGTGAATGAGTGGTGTTGGGATTCCAACGTCAGCATCTACGGCTACGACCGCTATTCGCGCGGTGGCAGTTACGGCGACGACTACTACTACGACGACGACGACGACGACTACTGGGAGGTGTCCTACTGGAGAGACAACTATGCCCAACATCAGTACGATGATGTTGGCTTCCGCATTGTCCGTTCCGTTTCTGACTAAAAAACGAGTAAATGGTGTGAAATAACAGTGGAATGAGGCGGTAAGCCGAATGAAACAGTTATTTCGCATCATTTACAAGAAAAAAATATAAGAAAGACATTAAACCTGGCGAGTAAAGGACCTGCAATTTTTGGGGTTTCATACTGCGATAATCGAACAATTGGAAAGTTTTTGTTATGGATGATAAAAAGAATTTAACTGAAGAAGAACAGAAAAAAATTTTCTCAAAATTCAGTCAAAAAATAGAAAATGAAGGTTTTTACTATTTTACAAAAAATGATGTTATTGAATTAAAAAATGAAACTTTTTCCGAATGGAATTTATCACCGGAGTGTGTAGAAATACGACTTGAAATAGCATCTTGTTTTAATGACACTAAGTTTAAAAAAGCGGGTAATTTTTGTGTTTATACTGACAAGGTAAAAATCGAGAAAATTTCTTCCTTGGATAAATATGTAGAAACAATCAGTAATCTTGATTTAGCAGAAAATAAAACACGGTTTTTCCGGGGACAACAAAATTTTGCATGGGATGCAATTCCGTCTTTATTTCGAGAAAAGGAACGAATAGAAGAAGAGCATCCCTTGTTAATGGGAATGTATCGTTCAAAACCTGAAGAATTTTTGAATTTAAATGCATTCGATATTATTTCAAAAATGCAGCATTATGGGTTGTACACCCGATTGATGGATTTGACTGAGAATCCTTTAGTTTCGTTGTACTTTGCTTGTCAAGGCAGTAATGGTAATGATGGCAGAATCTTTATATATAACGTTGATACATACAAAGTAAAATATGGTTGTGACGAAGAAATTATTGAAGCAGCAAAAAACATTTTCTCAAATAAAACTTCGGAAAATCAAGTTTATGAAGATGATTATGTTTTTGTAAAAGCTGATTATTCAAACACCAGAATTTCAAGACAGTTTGGCAGTTTTATTTTTCCTTTAGGAACATACAAAGAAAAAGAGGTGTCTGATGTTCAAAAAATGTATAAAAACT
Organism: Treponemataceae bacterium; assembly: GCA_024402435.1. Taxonomy (GTDB): domain Bacteria; phylum Spirochaetota; class Spirochaetia; order Treponematales; family Treponemataceae; genus Treponema_I. The sequence continues at coordinate 1,846 of JAKSTU010000023.1, read as the reverse complement.
TAGTTGAACTGGATAAAACGATTCTCTTAATTGACAGAAATAAAAAACATAAAATTCTCGAAGATTTGAAATTATTTGGGATTTCTGATGCAACAATGTTGGCCGGTCTAGATTATATTTCTAAAAGTTTAACAGAACATAATGATATGCTTTCTCAAACCAACAAGCTTTTAGGATATTTGAAAAATCAAGGAAGGTCTTCATTTGAAGAAAAAGGAATAAAAGATCTGCCGGGAATTAATTCAGACATGATGACGAAAGTTTTAAGGAATTTAGAAAAAACGGGAAAAATAACAAAGGAAAGGAATTTGTACAAAGTGAATTAACAGGAGAATTTTCATTATGGCAGGAATACCATATCACTTAATTACATGCCCCCATTGTAATCAGTCTGCAAGTTACCAGTTTGTGTTGGGGCGTGGATGCACACATAGTGTAACTTGCAGGTACTGTTACAAACCGGTTTCTGTTCGTACGGATATGAACTGTCAAATTTTTAGAATTACCAAGGAAATAGATGAAAATATTGGAGAAAATATGAAAACATGTCCAAATTGTGGCAAAAATCTTAAAGATGAAGCAAAATTCTGTGGAGGCTGCGGGTATAAATTCTCAGTGGCTTCAACAGCGATTAAGCCAGAATCTGCAGGAAATGTGTGTCCTAAGTGCGGAAATTCATTAAAGCCGGGTGCTAAATTCTGCGGAAAATGTGGAACAAAAATGGATGCCGCTTCGACAGATTCCGCGAACACAGCCTCTTCAGAAGCGGATATTGCAAAACAGGCTTCTTTTATTCACTGGAATGTTTTACCTGGTCAGCTGGCTTTGAAAATTGATTCTCAGGAAATTGCTTCTTATGGCCGTGTAAAGGGACTGGTGATTCAGGAAGGTTTAAGAGGACTCGTCTTTGTAAATGGAAAAATCACTGCAGAATTAGAAGCCGGCAGTTATGAGTTCAAATCTTTCCCGGATGTAAAAACAGGGACAGAATCTGAAACAAAAAAACAGGATTTTGTTTCAAGTTTCTTTCAGAATATAAGGAATTTCTTTAGAAACACTCCGCAGCTTCCTGCAAATGTTCAGAATGTTTCTGTTGTGCTTGTTCGTTCTGTTGAATTTCCTCTCGTTTTTGATGTAAAAGATGTAGCAACTGCGGGAATCAGAAGCGAAGTTGGACTTCATGTTCTTTGTAAGATTTCTAATATCAATGATTTTTATACTAACGAGCTGATTGATAAAAAATTCATTGGTTTTGAATCTGTTGCTCAAAAATTGAATCCTCTTGTTCAGAATATTTTGAATTCTGCACTTTCAGGCATTGAACCAACGCAGGTTGCTTCTGCTCAGGATAAAGTTCTTGCAGCAATTCAGACAGAAATTTCCGGAATATATTCTTATATCTCTGCAACAAAAATCATCAGTCTTTCTGCATCAAACGAACAGTTGGAAGAAATCCGCAAGTTGCAGGAAGAGCTTTATATCAGTGAACTTGAGCTTACTGAACTTACAAAACGAAACTCTTTCCTGAATCGTTTACAGGATGAAAATAATGCGCAGGAACTTCGTGAAGCCAGAACTCAGGTTGAATTCCAGGCTGCTTTGGATAGGATTGATGAACAGCGTGAGCTTAATGAAGATGAACGCTTGAAGTTCTCTCAAATGCTCGAAGCTCAGAGACTTATCCGCGAAGCAAAAACTGAAGACGAAGTTGATGCTGCAATGCAGGAATTCAGAAAGTCAGGAATGTTCCGTGAAGAAGAACTTGATAATCTTCAGGCACAGATTAACCAGAATGCTGCTTTGCGTGATCTTTCTTATGAACAGGCTTTGAATCTTGCTACTTTGG